>CAYMEO010000010.1:0-41002 GCA_964389705.1 uncultured Spirochaetia bacterium | reverse complement strand
CGCCAGGACCTTCCCTACCTCCTGAAGAGCCCCAGCCCCCATACCCTTCTCCTCCTGGAAATCTCCTGCCGTATTTCCATCCACTCGGTCCAAATGTGTAATAACGCTGTCGCCTTTCTCCCAAGATGATAAAAATTAGTGTGAGGATTATTATGCCCCAGAAGATAATATCAGATTGACCAACTGACCTATTGCTTGCACTGGGCTTGGCTTTGTACTCGCCTCTTGTCACCTCAATTATCCTATGAATCCCGGCTTCAATACCGCCATAGTAATCCCCCTGGCGGAAGCGTGGGGCAATGTCGTTTCTGATGATGCTGCTTGATATAGCATCTGTGAGTGCTCCTTCAAGGCCATATCCTACCTCTATGCGTAGCTTGCGGTCATCTAAAAAAATGAGTAGAATCACGCCGTTGTCCTTTCGCGTGCCGATTTTCCACCTCTCAGCAAGGCGTATGGAGAAATCCTCTAGGCTCTCTCCTTCTAGACTTTTGAAGATCGCAACCACTATCTGATTTGTTGTCTCATCCTCGTACCTTTTTAACTCGGCATCGAGACTGGCAATCTGCTCATCTGTGAGGAGACCCGCGTAATCGCTTACCCTTCCTTTTGGTCTTTCCGGAACCTCAAGGGAAAAGGCCGTCTGTGCCGTTAAGATTAAGCCGACAAGAAAAGCGAGGAGGAATATACGATTGGATGTCATTTTGATATAGCCCTAATGATTGTTAATTAATCATAAATAAACACAAGTTAGCACGAACAGAAAAATACAATAGACGGAATGCAAGAAAAAATCTCAAACCCATATAATATCCTGATTTCACTAATACTGTGATTACTGAAATTTGACCCGGGGAGCCGTTTGAGCCTCCGTTTGGGCCTCAAAATAGGGTCTTGGACTAAATCCCGAGAATTTAGCAACTATGTTGTTCGGAAAGGTTCTAATAAGTGTGTTGTAGGCCTGCGCGGCTTCATTAAATCTGCGTCTTTCGACTGCAATTCGGTTTTCGGTCCCCTCAAGTTGACTCTGGAGTTCGAGGAAATTCTCATTTGCCTTTAATTGTGGATAATTTTCAGCCACCGCCAGCAATCGGCTAAGTGCGCTTCCGAGTTGGGCTTGTGCCTGCTGGAATTGCTTGAATTTCTCCGGATCATTCAAAACATCGCCTGTGACCTGAATCTGTCCGACCTTTGCCCGTGCCTCTGTAACGGCTATGAAGGTTTCGCGTTCGTGCGTCGCGTAGCCCTTTACAGTTTCAGCCAAATTCGGTACGAGGTCATAGCGTCTCTGATAGACATTCTGTACCTGAGCCCATGCCTGATTAACATTTTCCTGGCTGGCAACGAGTTTGTTTCTAATACCTACTGTCCATCCTCCCAGAACCAGAACGATAACGACTAGGATTCCTAGGATTATAAGCGCACCTCTCATGAATCTCCTCCTGCATTTGAATTGAATCAATTCTAAGGTAGCTACTTGCATTATCTTTGTCAAACATTGGATTTGTGAGTAAGTTCTCCATTATTTATAATTAACCCTGGAGGATATAATTTAATGTTTGTAGAGAATAAAGAAAAAATTGAGGACCTAAGAAGGAGAATACAAATCTTAAGGGACTTTCTTTGACCTTCCTAAAAAGAAATCGCGTCTGGAAGAGATAGAGCGGATCATAAGCGATTCGAACTTTTGGACCGATTCTGTAAAGGCTCAGGAGGTGCTAAAAGAGCGGTCTGATATAAAAAACCTCGTTGACGGATTAGAGAACCTATCCCGTGAGATTGAGGATGCGGAGGTGCTGTCAGAGCTTTCTGATGAGGAAGGGGATGAGGAAACTGGAAAAGAGGCTCTGACAAAGTTATCTGAAATTGAGGAGAAGATTAAGAGGCTCGAATTTAAACGAATGCTCGGTGGTGAGGATGATGAAAAGAATGCAATAGTCTCTATCAATGCAGGGGCCGGCGGAACGGAGGCCCAGGATTGGGCTGAGATGTTACTTAGGATGTATATCAGATATGGAGAGAGGAATGGATATGTAGTAGAGATGCTCGACTATCAACCGGGGGAAGAGGCCGGGATAAAGAGTGCAACATTTTTTGTAAAAGGTCCCTATGCCTACGGGTATCTAAAATCGGAAAGCGGGGTTCATCGTCTTGTTCGTATCTCCCCGTTTGACGCAAATAAGAGAAGGCACACCTCGTTTGCCTCTGTTTTCGTCTCGCCCGAGATAGATGAGAATATTCATGTGGAAATTGACGAGAAAGATCTAAGAATTGATACATTCCGTGCGGGGGGCAAGGGCGGTCAGCACGTAAATAAAACCGACTCTGCTGTGAGAATTACGCATCTGCCAACGGGAATAGTCGTTAGTTGTCAAAATGAGCGCTCTCAACACCAAAACCGTGCTGTTGCAATGAAGGTACTTCGTGCAAGGCTCTACGAGCTTGAAAAGGAGAAACATCAGGAGAAACTAGAAGAACTCTACTCGACAAAAAAAGACATATCATGGGGAAGTCAGATCCGTTCTTATGTGCTTCATCCCTACAGAATGATTAAAGACCATAGAACTGGATATGAAACAGGAAATGTCGAGCCTGTTCTCGACGGTGATTTAAGTGGATTTATAGAGGCCTATCTGCTTTATTTGGCAGGGGAGAAAAAGGGTGAGAAGGGATCGATGGCGTCTTAATCTCTTGGAGTAAAGGTGTACAAGAAAAAATTGCTCTCCCTTAGGACTGGGCAAGGTTGGGGTATGCACCTATCTTGGTAAATACAACTCTAGGAGACTGAGAGATCAGTATTTACTAGGAGTTCTTGGGATATTTGATTCTTTAAGCTGCCTACGTATATTTATACTCACGTCCGCAGGCCGTGAAGTCTGAGATATAAGATATAGCCGATTAATTAGGAGGCATATGGGTTTTGAGAATCGGCATCATTGGCAAGACACAAAAAAAAGAGGCGCTCGATATTACCAAAGAACTCTCCCAGTGGCTCCAAAAGAGGGGAATTGAGGTTTATGTCGATAAGGATCTAGGCAGGGGAATCACTTATGCAACCTCTGTCTCGCGCACTGAACTGCCTGAATTGGTGGATGTGATCTTGGTCTTCGGTGGAGATGGAACTTTCCTCGGTGTTGCGCGTCTTGTTTGCAAATACGGTATTCCGATTCTGGGAATAAACCTTGGTGGGTTGGGTTTCCTTACAGAAATCACCCTCGATGAACTCTATCCGATGATGGAGTACATTCTCTCTGGCAAATATGAGGTTGAGAGAAGAGAGATGCTCTATGCAGCGATTCACAGGAAGGCCGATCGGGTGGGGGATTATGTTGTTCTCAACGACGTTGTGGTTAATAAGGGGGCGGTTGCAAGGATAATTGACCTTGCAATATATATAAATGGTTCTCATGTGACTACTTTTAAAGCAGATGGAATAATTCTTTCAACTCCCACTGGCTCTACAGCGTATTCCCTTTCTGCCGGGGGGCCCATTGTTTATCCTACGCTTCCTCTTACTATAATTACACCGATTTGTCCTCATACACTTACGGACCGGCCTCTTGTCGTTTCCAATGAAACAACGGTTAGGGTTAAAGTCCTTACGGATACACCAGATATTTATCTTACGCTCGATGGACAGGTTGGGGTCAACCTGAGAATGGGGGACATAATTGAAGTAAGGAAAGCCGATACGTCTGTAAGGCTGATTAAATCACCTTTTAGGGATTACTTTACAATCCTAAAGACCAAGCTCATGTGGGGAGAAAGATATGGAGCGCTCCAGAGATGAGCAGTTTCTGCACGACTGGATAATCGAAAAGATAAAGGAGAAATATTCGAGACTCTACAAAGAGGTTCACACAAACCCCGGGAAAGAGAAGAGGTTTGAATTTAAGGGTCATTATCCGGATGTGGTTTTTATAAACTACGGCCAGGTTGTATTGATAGCTGAAGTAGAAACCCAGGAGACTATTAACGAAGAGGAGGCCGAGGAGTGGAAGGAGCTATCTAATCTAGGCGTGCTGCTTGTCCTTGTAGTCCCAAAGGATATGCAAAATGCAGCAAGGGAGGTCTGCTGGAAAAAGGGGATTGCGGCTAAGATAAAGATCGGCTTTTTTGAGGTGGTGCTAAGTGTCTAATAGGTTGTGTGGGCTTAATCATTATAATAACGCCTTCATTGAGGGCACCGTAGGTAGTAAAAAATAGCCTTAATTCTTTGCCTCTTAGTGAAAAGTATATACGGCGTTTCTGGTAGAATAGTCTTTATGAAGACGGGGGATTTTGATTATCATCTTCCTCAAGAATTAATAGCATTCTATCCTCTCCAAAATAGGGAAGAGTCCAGGTTGATGATTCTTTGGAGAAAGGAGCAGAAAATAGCACACAGCAGATTCTATAAACTGACAGAATTCTTAAAAGAGGGAGATGTGGTTGTGCTCAATAACACGAAGGTCATACCTGCAAGGCTCTTTGGGAAAACTGATGCTGGTAAGGAGTTTGAGGTTCTCCTTGAAGAGAGAATAAATCCCCGGCTATGGAAGGGGATAATGAGAAATCCCAAACACGGGATGGTGATCCAATTCAATGGAGGATTAAAGGGTAGAGTGCTGAAAGACGGAAATGATAGGTGGCTGGTTGAGTTTGAGGAATCGGCCGATGATTACATAGAGCGTTTTGGAAGAATGCCTCTTCCTCCATATATTCGTCGCGAGCCAGAAGAGAGAGATAGGACTTTTTACCAAACTGTCTATGCAAAGAAACAAGGTGCCATCGCTGCCCCTACTGCGGGACTTCATTTTACGGAGAGGCTATTAGATGAAATAAGTAAGAAGGGGGTTGAGATTCAATACATTACACTTCACATAGGGGTAGGGACATTTAAACCAGTCAAGGCCGATGACATTAGAGAACACGATATGCATCCCGAATATAGGGAGATTACTCAACAAACGGCCCTGGCTGTAAGCAGAGCTAAAAGGGAAGGTAGAAGGGTAATTGCTGTTGGAACCACAGTGGTAAGGGCAATTGAATCGAGTGTGGATGAGACGGGGAATCTACAGCCTACGGCTGGTCTCACTGGGCTTTTCATTTATCCGGGTTTTCGATTTCAGATTGTTGACGGTTTAATAACGAATTTTCATATTCCCCGATCTACACTTCTTATGCTCGTATCGGCATTTGCGGGAAGGGAGTTTATACTAAGGGCATATGAAGAAGCGAAAAAAGAGGGATATAGGTTTTTGAGCTATGGGGATGCGATGTTGATCCTATGAGACCACTCAATTTGACTTTGGCTTTGATCTCATTTATCACTTTTCTATGGCCCATAGTTTGCTAATTGTCTATGAACCGCTTGATATGTTTATAGAAAAGAGAGACTATTGGCGTGACTATATCACATTCTATGAAAAATACTGGGGCGGACCGACTTCACCCTTTGGTGTCTGGTTTGGCCAGGAATATAAGACCTTTAGAAGGGCACTGTCAGAACATCTGGACATTGATGAGGAAGATATTGAAGACTGCTTCTTTATGAAGGATAAAGAGGGGTATTATATTACTCCTCTTGGTTCTAGGACAAAATCATATATTTTATCTTCTGAGAATTACATACCAATTGAATGGTTTATTCCCTTTGGGGATGAAGAGAGGGAGTTTTTTTACACCCCA
The DNA here is from genome assembly GCA_964389705.1 of uncultured Spirochaetia bacterium. GTDB lineage: Bacteria > Desulfobacterota_D > UBA1144 > Nemesobacterales > CSP1-2 > PSLL01. The sequence continues at coordinate 35,332 of CAYMEO010000010.1, read as the reverse complement.
TGGGGGTTTGCAGGGATGCATTACGATGCGAAGGTCGCCCTTGGCCTTAAAAGGCTTAAAGAGGCGAATGAGATTATAAGAAAGGCGGTTGGGGAGTATAGGAAGGGCGATTTGCCTATTTTTCAGAAGTTAGATGAGATTCAATTGGGAATTATTGAACTGGAGAGATGGCTTTCGGGATTTGACCCTTTGGGATATGTACTCTTAAATTATGGAGAGGTATCTTCTTTTATTCATCCATATACATTGAAAAACGAGCGTTCGGTAAAGGAGGTTTGGGATGTCCTTTCTCTTTTGGAAGAAGGCCATATTGATAAGGCTCAGTTGGTGCTCAATATAATGGTTGAGAAGTGGGAGGACATAAGAAGAAAGGCCTCCGGAGATGTTGTCAAGTCCACGATTCAATAAAGACTCGTAACCATCCATGCAGGTTCAGATTGAGAAGCTCGCATTCGGCGGGTCGGGAATTGGTAGGACAGAGGGGAAGATTGTATTTGTAAGAGGTGGAATTCCCGGAGATGTTCTAAGGGTTAGAATCACAAAAGAAAAAGGGCGATATGCCGAGGCGGAAATAGAGGAGATTTTGATATCATCGCCTGAAAGGACTTCACCAGCATGCCCTGTTTTCGGGGTATGTGGAGGATGCCAGTGGCAGCACATCGCTTATCCTTATCAACTCAAATATAAAGAAGAAATTCTAAGGGAAACCCTTGAGAGGATTGGGGGGTTAAAGGGTATTGAGATTGAACCTATTGTTCCATCTCCAAAGGAATATGCCTATAGGAACAGAGTTACGCTTTCGACTTGGGTTCAAAAAGGGAGGCATCGTATCGGGTATCACGAAGAGAAGAGTAGAAAACGGATTGCAATAGATGGTTGTCCAATCTCTTCAAAGCCCATAGATAGGGTTATTTCTGGTTTGACCAAATCTCTAACAAATGCTCGATACTACCCTTTGAAAAAGGCCCATATCGCATCCGACGAAGGCATGGCCTACATCGACCTTGTGCCGATCCGGAACAATATATCAGGGATACTAAACTCGACTCTTAATTATTTAAGAAAATTAGCAGAAGAAGACGTTTTAATCTCTGAAAGTAAAGAGTTTGAGTTCAATCTACTTGGACTCAGGTTCTATTCCACCCCTTCGGTATTTATACAGGCAAATAAAGAGATTAATGAGATGTTGGTTAAGACCGTACATGAATGGGCTAATCTGAGGGGGTATGAGAGGGTTTTAGACCTCTACTGTGGGATCGGGAATTTCTCACTCTATATCGCAAAAGGTGCCAAAGAGGTTATTGGAGTAGATGTAAACGCAAGGGCTGTGGACCTAGCAAACAGGAGCGCGAAGGTAAATTCAATAACGAACGTGGTCTTTGATGCCTCTCCATCTGGGCTTTTTATCGAAGAGGCGGTAAGGCGTGGGGATAGATTTGATCTCATAATTCTCGATCCCCCAAGAGAGGGAGCAAGGGATGTATTGGAGGGAATATCAAAACTCTCCCCAGAGAAAATCATATACGTCTCATGCGATCCTCCTACTCTATCAAGGGATTTAAAAATCCTAACCGAACTCGGATATCAAACTCTAAAAATCCGTCCATTTGATATGTTTCCTCAGACATACCACATTGAATCTGTGGCCTTAGTTTCAAAGATTCAGTAGGTGCCTAGGCGGACTTGTACCAAATTCTATTTTCCATAGCGTATAAGAAGGCTGTCATTAAGAGGAGTAATAGCGACGAATCAAATCCTGTTTTGAGATTACTTCACGGAGCTTACACTGGGCTAAGAGAGTGTTATTGCACTATCGGTTTATATATATTTGGCGCGTTATTTGGGAATAAGATCATTTTTTTGGACACGTTGTGGCGTGCTTCCCATTTATTCATGCTTCTTACCTCTCTCAACGATTCCTCTTACGGCGAGTCTCAGTGCGTTTAGCCTTATAAATCCGGTTGCGTCTTTTTGGTTATAGACCTTGTCCTCCTCAAACGTTGCCAAATCCTTTCGGTAGAGTGACAATGGAGAGCGCCTTCCTACAACCGACACATTACCTTTGTAGATCTTCATTCTCGCTGTTCCGGTCACGTTTCTTTGAGATTCTTCTATCGCGGATTTGAGCATAGCCATCTCAGGTGAATACCAAAAGCCGTAGTATATGAGCTCTGAGAATCTCGGAATCAGCGTATCCCTAAGGTGCATAACCTCTCTATCAAGGGTGAGTGATTCTACTGCCCTATGGGCAGCATGGAGTATTGTTCCACCGGGGGTTTCGTAGACGCCACGGGATTTTATTCCAACGAATCTGTTTTCTACCATATCTACTCTGCCCACCCCGTTTTTCCCACCAATTTCGTTTAGTTTATGGAGAATCCCTACGGGAGACAATTCTTCCCCATCAATCCTCACGGGTGTACCTTTCTCAAAATCTATGTCAATATACGTGGGATTGTCCGGAGCCTTCTCAGGAGAAACCGTCATCTCAAACATATTTGCAGGTGGCTCAGCCCAGGGATCTTCAAGTATGCCTCCTTCATAACTCGTGTGGAATATGTTTCTGTCACAGCTATATGGTTTATCAGGGGTTACTGGAACCGGAATACCGTGATTTTTTGCATAAGCGACGAGATCTGTTCTTGATTTTAAGTTCCATTCCCGCCAGGGGGCTATTACTCGAATCCCAGGCTCAAGTGTGTAGTATGTAATTTCGAACCTTACCTGATCGTTTCCCTTTCCCGTCGCTCCATGTGCTACGGCATCGGCATCTTCAATCCTTGCGATTTCAATCTGCTTCTTTGCGATAAGGGGTCGGGCAAGGGATGTTCCCATAAGATAAGCTCCCTCATAGACTGCGTTTGCCCGAATAGCAGGGAAGATAAAATCCCTTATAAACTCCTCCCTTAGGTCTTTAACATAGACCTTAGCCGCGCCAGTCCTTATTGCCTTTTCTCTTATCTCATCTAGGTCCTCTCCCTGGCCTAGGTCTGCTACAAAAGCCACTACTTCTGCCTTATATTCTTCGATAAGCCATCTGAGTATCACTGAGGTATCGAGCCCACCTGAGTAGGCGAGAACTATCTTCTTTATCTCTCCCATATTCATAAGGCCTCCAGAATTATTAAGTTACAAAAGATCAGGGGTATATTTTTATCCAAGATCTTGTTATCCCCGATAGTTTCTATCTGTCTATCTATGGTTGGTGTGGCTGTCCAATTCCTCTTAGATCATATAGATAAAATGTGACCCCTTTAGACTCATAGAACTTCTCCAAGGAGAAGCCAATATACTCGAGCTTCTCTAAGTCACTCCCATTGTATGTTGTGCGCTTCACTTCATCGGAGAGTTTACAGACCAGTGGAATGTCTCTTGTAGGATTATCCTGACAAATAAAGTTAAGTTGAAACTCTCCATCGAGCGAGATGCTACTTGGAAGAGCCAAACCTACGGCTATATAGGCATTTAAAAGTTCGACTACCCTAACTTTAACCGCTTCACCTCCGGCTGCTGTCTCTCCTAGACCTGCTACCTCAAACGTATAGCCATAGAAATTGACCCTTATGTTTTTCTCCTTCATTGAATCCAGATTCCAGTAATCTTCTGGATCTATAAAGCACATAATCTGTATCATTTTATCCTCCGAAGGGCAAAAAGATTCTTAATTAGAAATTTAACCAAATCAAATGTTAAATCAACCCTATAAAATTGATGTGATTTCCTATCTTCTTGCCATCTCTTCTATATGAATGAAAGTCACTATTGCATTTTGTACAGATCCCTATTATCTCAATGTCTTCTACCCCCTCTCTTAATAATGCATATCTATTGGCTTCTTTTAAATCAAGGACGTATTTGGAGTTGTCTTTTTTGAATAAATATCCATTCCAATCGTTGAATTTATCCATAAATAGGGATGCTACATCTTCTCCAATCTCATAGCAGCATACTCCAATAGATGGCCCTACTACGGCACGAATTCTCGAGGGGGAAGTTCCAAAGCTCTTCTTCATCTCAAGGATTGTGGCTTTTGTAATCTGCAAGAGGGTTCCCCTCCAGCCTGCATGAATCGCCGCCACAACTGAGGCGGAGTCGTCAGCAAAGAGTATCGGCACGCAGTCTGCTGTAAAGACACCGATGCCTATACCCTTTAGGTCCGCGATGAGTGCGTCTCCTTTCTGTTCTGATTCTCCGAATTTATCTTTTATTACAAAGACATTGCTGCTGTGAATCTGATCTAATGTAGCAATACCGCTTAGTCCGAATAGCTCTGCTGCATCGGATAAACTCCCATTGAAGCCTCTATTTGAGAAGCCGTGGACAACACCTCTGATTCTAGATAAAATTCGGGATTTAACCCAGTTCATCTCTTATTAATCTTAATCGGCCCTTTCAACAGCCTAACGTCGTCAATCCATACAGTCCCTTTACCGTTGATAACGAGATTGAGTTTTATGTTATCGGGTTTCATTCCCTTTCCTAAATAGTATACGGCCTCTTGTTTTGTCCAATCCTTAGCGCCTGTCATCTGGGTCAAGCGCCTGCGGGAAAATAACTCTACTTTATCGGGAAAGTGACATCTAATCTCCAGGTAAATCTGACCGTTTAGATTATCCGTGCGAACTTGGGCCCTGTAGATCAATTTGGCGTTCTCAATGTTTACATCTCTTATCTCAAATAGTTGCACTGTCTTGGGTTCCGTTGCGGTAATTCTCAAAGACCCATGACCATCGCTTGAGATCTGTTTGTCAATCTGGATGTCTGATTGGTTTATTATTCCATCAAGGCTATCGATGGGAAACCGTTTTAATTCGACCTCGCGATTTGAACAAGAAGAACAGCCTGTTATGCAGATAAGCACTACTAGTAGAAGGAATCTATTCACCCCTCTCTACCTCCTTTAGATTAGCCACTGCAGTGTCACTTCTCTTTTTCTTCTAGCATATTAATTAACCTCTTCATATCCTCTGGGATTTCGGTATGAAATTCCATGCGCTCTCCTGTCCAGGGATGTATAAAACAGAGCGACAGTGCGTGGAGCGCCTGCCTCCCGAGCATTTTTGAAACCGACTCCAATAAATCGGGTTTATAGCTTCTTGGCCCATATACCCTGTCGCCTAAAATTGGATAACCGTTTTCAGCAAAATGAACCCTTATCTGATGCGTTCTTCCAGTCTTAGGCCTGGCCTCAACTAGGGTTGCATATTTATATCTCTTTATAACTCTCCATAAAGTAATTGCCTCTTTCCCCGTTCTTGTCCTCGTAGACATCCTTATTCTATCTGTGGGATGTCGGCCTATTGGAGAGGAAAATGAGCCTGATTCCCCTTTAATACTTCCAGCCACAATGGCTAAATATACCTTCTCAACTGTTCTGGACTTAAATTGGTTTACAAGAGACTCATGCGCGAGGTCACCTTTTGCGACTACCATAACTCCGGATGTACCTTTGTCAAGGCGATGTACTATCCCCGGTCTGAGTTTTCCTCCGATTCCGGAAAGACCTCTGCATCTGTAAAGGAGCGCATTTACGAGCGTTCCATCTCCTACTCCTGCTCCAGGATGGACAGTCATACCCCCAGGCTTATTGACTACGACAATATAGTCGTCTTCATAGAGAATATGAACGGGTATATCCTGAGGTTTAGCTTCCAAGGGCTGTGGTGGGGGTTGAGTTACGTAGACGCTTTCGCCACCACTTAGCTTCTTAGAGGGTTTTACAGGCCTTCCCTCTACTAGGATAAGCCCTTCGTCAATCAGTCTTCTTACCTGAGAGCGTGTAAGATCAGGGATAAGAGAGGACAAAGCAATATCTGCCCTCTTACCTGATAGCTCAGGAGGTACATGAAACTCTTGTGTATTGTTCTCCTTGTTTATACTCATGACTTATTTGTATACAGTCAATCTGGAGTCGGCTATGTCTTTTGCACTTGGCATTGGCAAATGAACTAATTTCACATTCGCCCTAGAGAAATACAATGAGAGATAGGCGCCAGCGTCTGTCACTTAGATTTGCAATAGTAATTCTAATTCCCCCTTTTTTTCTTTTCTTCAACAATTCTCCTAGCTGTAGATGTAACTATCCCAGGAATGTTTCTATTATTTATAAGTGCCTTGAGGTCTGTACCCCTTAGATGAGAGATGAGATTAAGAGATATATGGGGTGGTGTCTTTGGGTTATTAATTAAAGATACTTTGACCTGATAAATTCTTGCCCACTTACGAGTCGCCGCAATCTCACAGAGTATCTCTTCGTCAACGGTTCTTGATTGGGCGATAAGTATAACCTCCATATCGGTGAGATGAGGATTCCTTAATACGGAGCAGGCCACAATCCTGTGCGAGTCGCGCACCAGAATGGCTCGGGCCTCTCTATTTCCCAGAATAGCCAGCTTTATTCTTTCCGCTATATTCATACGTTTTATCCTGTGGAGCAGGCTCTCACGCCTCTCTTCGTTTGTCTCCCCAATCTCCTCTGTGAGGTCTTCGGAGAAATAGATTCCATCCAGAAAGGATTCTTGAACGTCTTCAGAACCAATCTGGGTTTCAATCCCTTCAATGGCTTGGACTGGTTTAATTCCTTCTGGAGGCACTGAATCCTGAGGTGTAGAGATCTCGCCCTTTTTATTCAGATAGAGTTGGAAGAAAGAGATTACCTTGTCGAGTGTAGAACGACTTATAGAGGGATTTTTGCTTAGGGCCTCGACAATGGCTGCGGAACCCAGGATTCGCTGCTGATTATCGGCTATAAGTTCTATAAGGGATTGTGTACGAACTGTCTCAGCAAGATATGCAATTGTGTCATTGCTTGTAGAGCGATTTAATATAATCCTTTGAATCTGAGATTCACTTGTTGTGTTTCTTGCAGCCCAATCGAGAATCTCAGGCGGGGTAGATGTATTAGAGAGCACCGCTGCCATAACCTCTTCGGGCATGGATTTTAGAGATGCCTCAGCCTCTTTACTTATTTCCTCATCAGTATCCAGGGTAAGGGTATAAACGACGAGAGCAAGGTCTCTTGGACCAATAGGTATAAGGCCCTGCGCTGCCATAAGACGCATCTCTTTTGGAAGGGATGGGTCCACAAACTTCCTCAGATGTTCAGGAATTTTCTCTAAAAAACTCATATTCAGATTGAGGAGAATGCTGAACGGGCTATATCAGTATCGAAATTCCTCTCCATTAGATTTTAAGGAAAAATGAGGGAAAATACAAATTGCCCTAGGCATTTGACAAAATTTGTTATTAATTTTTTCTTACCTGTGCTTAAAAAGTTAAATAATTTAGATAGACTAGAGAGAACTTATCATGGCATGGCTTTTGCATTTCTGTAAACAGAAGCAAATTTAATGAAAGAGACTCCGAGGGTACAAGAGGGAAGATAGATGAAAAAAGATACTGAAAATCTGGAAGTCGAGCGCTGCGATTCAGATACAGTTAAGCTGAGATTGAGCGATGTCCTTGAGAGCGCATTTGATTATTACTACAGTAAATACATTCCTGCATGGGCTTTGAATGAGACTCATTTTAATAACACCGGTGACAAGGTGTTTATATGGAAAGAAGACGGAAAATGGGTCAGCTGGGAAGGGGTTGATTTATCGGAGCGCCCGGATATAGTAACCTTATTCGATTTACTCCCCGACCTGCCTGAGGATAGTGAATACTGGGAGATTGTACGTAAGCTTGAGAGTAGAGGGATCAAAGACCCAGAGAATTATTTCTGGGAAAATATATTCTCCTACAGATATGCAAGTGAGATTGAGATTAATAGAAGAAGGTATAAAATTGAGTGGGAAGCGTAAAATTCCTATTGAATTTCTAAGGGGCTTTTTAGTAAAATAGAGTGGGCCAATAATATTAATTGGGGAAACCGACATTATATCGCGAATAGATACCGATGGAGAGTGTTGCGAATGTAGTGTTCGAGGGAAAGGGGGAGCAGTATAGGGATTTATTTGAGAACATTCCTGCAGGGGTCTATCGTACAACTCCAGATGGTCGAATTCTGATGGCTAATCCTGCATTGATTCGGATGCTTGGATACTGCTCTTTTGAAGAATTAGCTTCCCGTAATTTGGAGAAGGAGGGGTTTTCTGCCCCTTACATGCGCACTCAATTCAGAGAACTCCTTGAGAAGGAAGGGGAGGTCAGGGGACTTGAGTCTGAGTGGATACGGCAGGATGGCTCTATAATTTTTGTCCGTGAAAGTGCTAGAGCTATTCGTGCAGAGGATGGAACCGTTCTGTATTACGAGGGTATTGTTGAAGACATTACAGAGCGTAAGCAGATGGAGAATGCCCTTAAGGAGAATCTCGCGCATTTATCTAAGAAGAATAGGTATGAGACGATTATCAGCACTGTGACACGTAGTGTACATAGGTCAATTAATCTGCAAGAGGTTCTAGAGAACGCAGTTGATGCAATGAGTGAGAATATGGGAATAGACAATGTGTTTATCTCGCTGGTTGAAGGTCAGGAGGCGGTTCTCAAGGCATATAGGGGCTATCCTCAATGGTTTATAGAGCGTGTAAGGAGAATCCCATATCCCAAAGGGGTTACATGGAGGGTTATCATAGGGGGGAAACCCATGTATTGTCCGGATGCAGAGAACGATGTATTCATTGGTCCTGCAGGCAGAGAAGTGGGAACAAAGAGCTATGTCTCTATGCCTATTTACTCTGGGGACAAGGCAGTAGGGGTTATAAATATTAATTCTCTGAAGAAGAATGCCTTTGATGAGGAAGAATTAAAGTTGCTTGAAATCGTGGCGCAGCAGATTGAAGTCGCCATTCATAATGCACAGATAGCAGAGGCACTTAGGCAATCAGAAGAGAGATATCGCGCCCTATTTGAACAATCTCCTGTTGGTGTGTATCTCTTTGATAAAGATTTTCGCATTACTCAATGCAACCAACGCATGGTTCAGATTCTTCAATCCTCATACGACAAGATCATCGGTCTAGACTTACGCAAACTGAGGGATCAGAGCTTCGTCTCTGCAATAGAGAGGGTATTTGAAGGTCAATCTTGTTACCAAGAGGGCTTCTATGAGGCTACTACCAGTTCAGCAAGGCTATGGTTGTCATTGAGTCTTACTCCTCTGCGTGGTATTGATGGGAATGTTATAGGTGGAATGGCTGTAGTAGAGGACATCACAGAGCGTAAGAGGGTGGAGGATGAACACATAAAGGCCGAGAAGATTGAATCAATGGGAGTCCTCGCTGGCGGTATTGCCCATGATTTTAACAACCTCCTGACGTCTATTATGGGCAATATATCTCTTGCAAAGATTTACTCAAATCCTGATGACAAGGTGTATAAAAGATTAGATGAGGCTGAGAAGGCGTGTATTCAGGCAAAGAGGCTCACACAGCAGCTTCTTACATTCTCCAGAGGTGGGGCCCCTATTAAGAAACTCTGCTCGATTGAGCAAATAATAAGAAGCTCAGTTACTTTTGCACTCAGGGGGTCTAATGTAAAGTCTGAATTTAGCATAGAGGATAATCTCTGGGATGCAGAGGTAGATGAGGGGCAGATGACTCAGGTTATAACTAACCTCGTAATAAATGCAGAGCAGGCAATGCCCCAAGGGGGAGTAATAAGGGTTAAGGCAGAGAATATAAGTCTCGGAGAGTCAGTATTCCATAATGGAGGTAGGGTGCCTTTGCCGGCTGGAAAGTATGTAAAGATAACTGTAGAGGATCAGGGCATTGGAATACCACAGGAGCATCTTCCAAAGATATTCGACCCGTACTTTACGACAAAACAGAAGGGAAGTGGGCTTGGGCTTTCAACCGCATACTCGATAATAAAGAACCACAGAGGATATATAGATGTAGAGTCAGAACTTGGCAAGGGGTCTAAATTCTACATATATATACCCGCCTCTGATAAAGGGATTCTGAAAGAATGCGACCTAAGGGACGGAATTGCTTTAGGAAAGGGTAGAGTGCTTATTATGGATGATGAGGAGATGATAAGGGAAATCGTGGGGAAGATGCTCAACCTAATAGGATATGAGTTTGAGTTTGCATCGGATGGGGCTGAGGCTATAGAGATATACAAAAGGGCCAAGGAAGAAAATAGGCCATTTGATGCAGTCATAATGGATTTAACCATTCCAGGAGGAATGGGCGGGCGCGAGGCAATAGAGAAACTAGTAGGCATAGATCCGGGGATTAGGGCAATAGTATCGAGTGGGTATTCAGATGATAGGGTAATGTCGGAGTACGAAAAATATGGGTTTAAAGGGGTTCTCTCTAAGCCATACACTATAGAGGGATTGAGCAAGGCTCTAAGGGATGTAATAAATGGAGGTCGGGTTAATAATTCTCAATAGGGCTCTATGAGTTTTCTCTGAGCGGTGATATAATTACGGCGCCATGAAAAGCCCAAGTATTACCCCAATTGTGGCCTTTTCAATACAGGTTATTCTCCTTTCCGTAATTCCTTTTGTCCATACCTCTTATGCAGATATGTACTCATACATAGATGAAAATGGGGTGCAGCACTATACAAACATCCCTCCTACTGATGGGAGATACAGGCTCAAATGGAAAACGAAGAGGACTTTTACAAGGCCGATAGGGGCGTATAATTACCCAAAATCCTATGAAGAGGAGATCTTCAGAGCCGCAAAGCAGTACAATATAGATCCTGACCTTGTTAAGGCTGTAATCAAGGTTGAATCAAACTTTAGCTCCACTGCTGTCTCACAAAAGGGGGCTGTGGGAATTATGCAGCTTATGCCTGAGACGGCACGGGACTACAGTGTAAACGACCCGTTTAATCCAACTGAGAATATAAATGGAGGTACGAGATATTTAAAGGACCTTATGGAGATGTTCAACGGAAATCTACGACTTGCGCTTGCGGCTTATAATGCGGGTCAAAACGCCGTTATAAAGTACGGGTTTAGAATCCCCCCTTATGCCGAAACTATAGATTATGTCGAGAGGGTTCTTACCCACTACACTAATTTAAAGGAAAATAATAAGCCATAGATACAAAAGGGGTAATAATAAGATCGCATTCATTGAGGGTTCTTTTTTTGAAGGAGTTTACTTGCTACGATTATATTATCCCGCCCGGCTGACTCGGCTATCTTTACGGCTTCATCCAGGGTTACTTTCGATGGAAGGGTTGCGAGCTTAAGGAGCATTGGAAGATTTACGCCTGATATTACCTCCAGTTTCTTTTCTTCTAGGAATGTGAGACTTACATTAGATGGGGTTCCACCAAACATATCTGTAATGAGAAGAACGCCTTCTCCTTCATCTACCTTTTTTATAGCGTTCTTGATCTTCTTTGTAAATGTCTCGAATTCTTCACGCGCATCTAGACATACCCCCTCAATCTTAACCGCAGATTTATCAGCTAAGACGAATTTTACAGCCGAAATAAGCTCATCTGCCAATCTCCCGTGTGTTACAAGAACGACTCCGACCATTGCGTCACCTCAGTCCTTTGAGATATCCCTGTGCCGAACGGTAGGAGAAAGGTGTTTAAATCTCTCTGCAATCTCGTTCACTATTACTGCCGACCTGTGTTTCCCGCCTGTGCATCCTATGGCTACCGTCAGATAAGACTTACCCTCCTTCTCGTATCTGGGAATCAGGAACTTTAAAAGGTCTACCAGTTTTTCTATGAATTTTCTAGTATCCTCGTTTTTTAACACAAACTCCTTCACCCTTTTGTCTAAGCCAGTCAGGTCTTTTAAGCTCTCAATAAAGTGTGGGCTTGGGAGGAATCTCACATCTAGTATCACATCCGCATCGTAGGGGAAGCCGTACTTGAATCCAAAGGACAGGAAATGTATGGAAATCCCTTTCGATTTTGTTTTCTCAAATGTCTCCTGGACCAGCTCCCTTAACTGATGAACATTTAAGTCCGACGTATCTATCAGATAATCAGCCAAGTTTTTAATTTTAGCGAGCATTTTTCTCTCTTTACGTATACCACGCAGTATGTTTCCGTTTGGAGAAAGTGGATGCTTTCTCCTTGTCTCCTTATAGCGCTTTACAAGGGCTTGATCCGAGGACTCAAGAAAGAGAAGCTCTACCAAACGCCCTTTTTCTTTGAGTTCTGATATCACCTCAGGGGCACGTTCAAAAAATATCCCCTCCCGCACATCCATTACAAGAGCCGCTTTCCTTATTTGTTCTGCAGAGTTTTCGCATAGTTCTATAAACGTAGGGATGAGAGTAGGCGGAAGATTATCTATGCAAAAATACCCCAGGTCTTCAAGTGCCTTTACAGCGGTGCTCTTCCCGGAGCCCGAAAGGCCACTTAAAATTATAAGGCGCGTCATGATCTCTCCTTTTTTCCAACACGCCCTCCGATATAGTTTCCAAGTACCTCTGCTGGAGATATAGTACTTGATTTTAGAATCTGATTCCTCACGGCAACCTCAACAATGGTAGCTGTATTTCTCCCCGGACTTACCGGAATAACCAGAAAAGGAAGTTCAACCTCCATGATGGTGTAGGTTTTCTGGTCAAGTCCGAGTCTATCATACTCGGTGTCCAGGCTCCACTGGGCAAGCTCTATTACCATATCTATTTCCCTCTTGTCCATGACAGATGCTGTTCCAAACAGGTCTTTTACGTTTATAATACCTACGCCTCTTACTTCCATAAGGTGTCTTATATTCTCTGGTCCGCTTCCTATGAGTTTTGAGGTTCCAATCTTTCTTATCTCTATGACATCGTCCGCAATGAGTTTAGAGCCCTTGAGTATTAAATCAAGGGCGCACTCGCTCTTTCCTATTCCGCTTTTCCCAATTATAAGAACCCCGAGTCCGTGTATATCAATGAGCACTCCATGAACGTTTACAAAGGGAGCTAGCCTCTCTTCAAGCACCATGTTCAGGGTTGAAATGAGCCTGCCCGTATAGAGTTCGGTTGTAAATAGGGGCATCTGCTTTTTCTCACAGGCGCTTCTGAGCACCTCGGGCGGGATAAGCCCCTTTGATATTATAAAACAAGGTACATCTTGTGAAGAGAGGGCATCTGATATCCTTTCCTGTTCATCGGAGGGGAGTTTATTAAGGTAAGAAATCTCTGTTCTGCCAAGAATCTGTACTTTTCCATCCTCAAGCATAATATTAGGCTCAATCATCCTGAGTCCCGGTTTTTGAACCCTGTTTGATCTGACCTTGCGCCAAAGACCGCCTCGACCTGCGATGATCTCTATCCGGAGTTCCCTCCTCCAAGAGTCATAGAGTTCTCTAACCTCAAGAGGCGCTCCTATCTTAATACTTTTCATCCTCCTCAGTTACTATTTCATATATCTCGCTTTGAGATTTTGCCTCCATAATTCGAGATCGGAACTCGGAGTCCTTAAATATTCTGGAGATTCGCGCAAGGAGTTTTAAGTGTGCCCCTGCCGAGTTTTCAGGAGCTACAAGGAGTATAAATAGATGAGTAGGTTTTCCATCTAAGGATTCGAAATCAATTCCTTCAAGGCTTCTTCCAAATGCAGTGATTATGCTTCCTAAACCACTGAGTTTACCATGAGGGATTGCAACCCCTGCATCAACAGCCGTGCTGCATAGCTTTTCTCTTTCCATAAGGACATCAACCAGTCTCTCTGGGTTTATGTTTGGGTATACGGATGCTACGCGCTCGGAGATCTCTTTTATTACTTCTGGTTTAGTTCTTGAATGGAGATTTGGAATCACACATTCTTTCTTTAGAACGTCTACTAATTTCATGCCTTTATCGCCCAGGTGCTATTAAGCCTATGCTATTTCCTTTTTTCTTATATACGACATTTACCTCGCCAGTTTCGCTATTTTGAAACATCAAAAAGTCTTTATCTGATATCTTTAACTGCAAAATGGCTTCTTCAACTGACATGGGCTTTGACGGTGCCATTTCAAACTCAATGTTTTGGATCCCCTCTTCGATTGCAGGTGTTAGAGCTTGAGATTCGATCTGTGGCGTTGGCTTTGCACCGATGCCCCTTTTTGTTTTAATCCTCTTTTCGGTCTGCCTCTTTAGCTGTTTTATCGTGCTATCAATTGCTTCATCAATTGCGCTGTACATATCCTCGGCTTCGACAGATGCGGTGCTTTTAAGGGAACCACCACTATTTATCAGTATCTCGGCTCTATTTCTGAATTTTTCCACAGTGAGAATAGCCTTTACCTCCCAAGAATTTCTTTTGGATCTAGTGTATCGTTCTAGCTTTTTTATCTTCTTCGATATGTATTTTTTCAGATCCTCAGCCTTGTTTTGATCTATATGTCTTGTGGTTATTGTAAGCTGTATCACTGCTCTTTCCCCTTTTTTTTATCATTCTCTCCGAAGAAGAGGGAATTTTAAGTATCTTTCTGTACTTTGCAACTGTTCTTCGGGCAACCTTTATATTTCTTCTCTCAAGCATCTTCGATATATCGTCGTCCGAGTAAGGATTTTCTGGCGGCTCAGAAGCAATTATTTCTTTTATAACTGCCTTTACTCTTTCAAATGATACCTCTTCGCCATGAGATGTCTCTATCCTTCTGCAAAAAAGGGATTTGAGCTCAACTGTTCCCTGTGGGGTATAGACATATCTTCTACTTGTTATCCGACTTACTGTAGATTCATGCACCCCTACGGCTTGGGCAATGTCTTTTAATCTCAGTGGCCTTATGTAATTCGTTCCATATTCAAAAAAGTCCTTCTGAAACTCAACGATCTTCGTCATAATTTTTTTTACCGCTGCATCGCGCTCTTCTAGGCATTTTACTATCCTTTGTGCGGCTTCGAGTTTTTCCTTTATGTATTTCTTTACATCTGTCGAGAGGTTAGCTCCCTGCTTAAAAAGGGTCTTATAATACTGACTCACTCTTACTTTTGGAAAATCTCGATTCAACTGTATCTGCAGGTCGTTTCCCACTTTGTAAATATAAAAATCTGGTACAATGTATTTTTCTGTATCTTTCATGTAGAAAGGTCTCCCTGGCTTGGGCTCAAGGGACGAAATAAATGAAGCTGCTCGCTCTACCTCTTCTACTGAGATTCCCAGGGCGTCTGCAACCTTCTCATAATCCCTCTTCCCTATGTCTTCTAGATGATCCTCAATTATTTTCTTTACAATCCCGTCATACCCAAGCTCTTCGGCCTGGATCTTAAGACACTCCTTTAGATTTCTGGCACATACCCCGGGAGGGTCAAAGGAAGACTGTATCTTCTTTAAGACCTCTTCAACCTTGCGGATATAGATTTTATCCAGAGCCAGTTGGTTTTCATCAGGCGTGGTCTCTTCTTCTGAGCCGTTCTTGCCCTCGGCATCTGAATTAGGTGCATGATTCTGATTGGCTAAAAGCAAAGCAATCTCCTCTGGGTCTGCCTCAAGGTATCCGTCTTCATTTGTGTTGCCTATAATTACGGATGCGATTTGTTTCTCCTCCGGTGAGAAGTCTGAAAGGCTCAGTTGCCAATTGAGATGGTCTAAAAGGGACGGGGATTCACTTACCCTGCTTTCCCAGGATATATCTTCTTCGCCCTCTTCAAAGGATTCTTTAAAAGTCGGAGAGCCTTGGTTTCCACCAACGAGAAAGCTGTCCTCGAAAGGCTTAAAGTTAAAATCTTCTTTGGGATCTGAGTCCTCAGTATCTTTCTCTTCGATTTCCTCCTCTAAAACTGGATTCTCAGCAAGCTCCTGTTCCAGGTATTCCTTGAGTTCGAGCGTTGTCATCTGAATGAGTTTTAAGAAAAGTTGTAGCTCTTGCGTGAGTATAAGGCGTTGCTCTTGAATAAGCCTTGGGGCAGCCTTTGTATCTACTGGCTTCATAACTTAAAACCTTCCTATTGGATACACTAGAACCTGAGTGCTAAACTATATTTTATCTGAAATCCTATTATCACCTCTTATTGTTAATCCATTAACATACATAATAATGACAGAACTTGTAGACTAATAAGGATTTTTATAAACTTCATCAACTAAGTCTACGCACACTAGGTCTAAAGATCGAGAACCTAAGATGAACTCTGTTACACTAATAATGATTAAATCATACCAGCATATGATTTTTCTGTAAAGGCAAGCTTTCAAACGTGTGGGCAAAACCTAGGAGATCGAGCTTATTGAGATGCTGTATACCTTGATTTGACTTAAAGGGGCTTTTGTTTTATTTTTAACAAAATAATATAATATCAGATGGCAGATGGCTGAGATCGATAGAGGAAAGATCTTAAAAGAGGCTTTTGAATACCAGCATAAGGGACAGCATGATAGGGCTATAGATGAACTTAGGAAGATATTAAAAGTCCATCCAAGAGATACCAGAACTCTTCAAAAGATAGCCGAGCTCCAGTCTAAAAAGGGTGATAGGAAAGAGGCTATAAAAAGCTATACCCAACTCGCTGAGATTTACGAAAAAGACGGGTTCGTTGACTTTGCCATATCCGTTTATAAGACTGTTCTCAAGATGGATTATGGGCTCTTTGACATTCACCTGAAGCTGGGCAACTTATCTTTAAAGAAGAACCTAAGGGGCGAGGCTCTTGCCTCTTTTCAGACTGCACTTAAGCTCTGTGGCGACAATAATAAGAGAGAAAAGGAGGAGATTTTAGAGAAGATAATTGAAGCAAATCCTGGAGATATCTCTGCTATTGAGCGTCTGGCTGACCATTACTTCAGTGGAGGAAAAACCGATCGTGCAAAGGATATTCTGCGCAAAGGTGCCGAGGTAATGAAAAACGCCTTAAATCTTGACGAGGCTCATAAGTTTTATGAAAAGGTTTTAAATATAGATCCCAATGATGAACTGGCTCTAAGAGCGATGGCTGAGATTGAGATCAGTGCTGGGAGATTAAGTAGAGCAGCCGATATTTATGAAAGGATAATTGAATCTAATCCTAATGATATTGATGTACTAAAGAAGACCGCAGAACTTTATACCAATATGGGAGAGACAGGGGCAGAAAGGGCAAAGCTATATCTCAGAAGGATTGCCAATGTCTATAAATTAACGAATTCCAATTTTGATCTTAGAGAAGTTTATGAAAAGATTCTCTACCTCGATCCCTCTGATACTGAGGCATTAGAGTTTATAGATAGGAAAAATGAAGAAAGTGGAATAAAAATTGAGTTTCCCCCAAAAAAATCCGGGTTGGACAATCTATGTTATTTGGATCAGGGGCATAGAGAGGAAGGCAATGAGAAATTAGAATATGTCTCAGACACCGAGCCTGAGTCTAAAGATCCTCTCGATTTATTACCTGATAGACCAGGTATGCCCTATAAGACGGGATTGGTTGAAACAGTTAGTGAAAAAGGGCTGAATGAAACGAGGATCATTTGGGAAAATGAGTCAAATGTTCTAGATATAAATCGGGAGAATTATAGGAAAGGTGAAAAGGTAGCCATACAGGAATCTACTACTTTTAAGAGGTCAATTACAGAGAATATAAGCAATAAAGGTAAAAATAGCGCGTTCTATGAGCGCGGAATTGCGTATAAAGATATGAAGATGACTGAACAGGCGGTAACGGAGTTTAGAAAATCCATAGGAGAGGGTTATAAGGTGCCAGAATCCTATATGATGGTAGGATTGTGTTTTCTCCAAAGAGGAGATGGGAAAAGGGCTCTTAAGTGGTTTCAGAAGGGGCTTTCTCTAGATGGGCTTACGATTGAACAGATTATTAGTCTGAAGTCGGGCTCTGCCCTTGCACTCGGAGTTATGGGAAGTATTGCCGATGCGATTAAACTTTTAGAGGAAATTATTGAGGATTACAAATAGAATAAAGTAATTATGACTCGTGATCTATATGGTTAAGGGAAAATGGAGATTCAGCATATTGGGAAACTGATTATCATACTTGGTATTTTCCTTGTCGTTATTGGAGTATTAATAGTCTTAGCCCCCAAGATTCCCTATATTGGAAGGTTGCCGGGAGATATATACATAAAGCGTGATGGATTCACCATTTATTTTCCCCTCGTTTCCTCAATCCTTATTAGCATAATTCTCACTTTAATCTTGAATTTTATATTTAGAAGGTGATAAAGGTCTTTATCTTGATCTTGCCAATTTTTTAATCCATCTCTTAGGTTAATCTTGTACAGAATTAGATAAAAATTGAGTTGGGAAGGTTTATTTACAACTTAAGGCGGGTTTTATTTTATTAGAAAAGAGTTCCATACTCTCAATTATTCCATTTAATGTTCCACCTAGAATATGGAAGATTAGATGTGACACTCCCGATTCTCTATATCTATTTATGCCATCGGCTATTTCATCTGGTGTGCCTCGGAGTCTCTCTTTATCTACTGCTTCCTTGATTTTCTTCTCCGATGTGTCCTTAATTTGAAGGTTTTTTCTCAGCGATATTACAAAATCTGAGGTACCTTTTCCATTACTAGATAGGAGTTTATTTGCGTACTCTACCCCCTTTTTTATTTCTTCTGGTGTAAGCCCTACACAATGCCATCCATTGCCTTTATTGACTGCTCGTTCAATAGCCCTTCGGCTATTTCCCCCAACCCATATGGGTGGGTGCGGCCTCTGAATAGGTCTTGGAAGGAACCTAATTTTTGAGAAATTGTAATATCTGCCTTTAAAACTCGGCTCTTCTCTGGTCCAAAGCACCTTTAAAATCTCTATACTCTCATCGGTAATGTACCCCCTTTCTCCATAGGGTATGCCAAGGGCGTTAAATTCATCTTTAAGCCATCCAACTCCTACACCCAGTATAACCCTCCCGCCACAGAGGACATCAAGGGTTGAGATCATCTTTGCAAGCACTATAGGATTTCTATAAGGCAGTATGATTACACTCGTTCCAAGTTGAATTCTATTTGTGCAGGCGGCTATATATGTAAGGGTTATGAGGGGTTCATAGAACATATCTCCAAACCCCTGATGAGATTCCGGTATTACTATATGGTCACTTACCCATATGGAATCGAAACCGAGTTCTTCTGAGGCCTTTGAAATATTTAGAATCGCGTCTTTTTCCGCATACCTTCCGAAATTTGGTAGTGCAACTCCAAATCTCACCTTTTATGACTCCTCTTAGTTATTCTTGTGAAATCTAGCATAAAACAATTTGGAATAAAAGGTTAATGGGAAAGTCTCATTGACAGGGGAACTTTAGGGTATTAATAATTTATTGATAAGTCGCTGTCTTATTTAATTATATCTTTGTTATTGAGTGGGCTGATGGCTATCTTGTATTTTAGTTTTTCTTTTATGTATAGGCATTCGCCTTAAAGGGCACCGGATACAGACCGAGGGTGGCAGTGGTATGAAATGGTCTATCCAAGAAAAAATAGGTATAGGGTTTTGGTTAGCATTACTAATTGTATTCGTTATCGGCATGGTTTCATATCGGAGCACAACCCGGCTCGTTGAGACCGC
This sequence comes from uncultured Spirochaetia bacterium, assembly GCA_964389705.1. Classification (GTDB taxonomy): domain Bacteria; phylum Desulfobacterota_D; class UBA1144; order Nemesobacterales; family CSP1-2; genus PSLL01. The sequence goes on along the minus strand of CAYMEO010000010.1, from coordinate 15,975 downwards.
TGATTGGGTAACACACACCCATAAGGTTATTGAAAAACTCGAATCTGTGCTCTCTCAAATAGCGGATGCCGAGGCTGGACAACGCGGTTATATCATAACCGGAGAAAGGCATTATCTAGAGCCGTATTACCGTTCAGTTGTGTTGCTTGATCAAGAGATCAAAGACCTTCGGATATTGACAGCGGATAATCCCAAACAACAACAGAGGCTTAACACACTTCAGTCCCTGGTGAAGAAGAAGCTTGGGATACTCAATGAAATGATAAACTTGCGGAGTTCCAACGGATTTGAATCCGTATTGCCATTGGTTGTGATAGATAGGGGAAACAAGGCTATGGGTGATATACGAAAGGTAATTGGTGATATGGAAGATGAGGAGCATGAGTTGTTAAGGTTACGGGATGAGGAGTCAAAGAAGAGTATCAGAGTCACGAAATCTGTTATTGCCGCTGGGAGTCTATTGGCGGTTATCATCGTCGGTTTGGCGAGTTTTATGGTTAATCGCGACACCATACGGCGCAATGAGGTGGAAAAGGCGCTTCGGGAAAGCGAAGAGAGGTTTCGAATACTAGCGGAGACTGCAAATGATGGCATTGTCTCTGCTGATAGCAGCGGTAATATCATCTATTTCAACAAGGGAGCTGAGCGCATCTTCGGTTATTCGACAGGCGAGACGATCAATCAACCAGTTACTATGCTGATGCCTGAGCGGTTCCATAAGGCACATAACGAGGGTTTAAAAAGGTTTCTCACAACGGGGGAGGCACACATAATAGGGAAAACCGCTGAACTAGTCGGCATAAGGAAAGATGGAAGCGAATTTCCGGTAGAGCTCTCACTTGCAAGCTGGGCGATAGGAAAAGAAACCTTTTTTACAGGAATTCTCCGTGACATCACTGAACGCAAGCGGGCAGAGGATAAGCTGCAAAAGGCTTATGACGAGCTGGAAATACGAGTTCAGGAGCGAACAGCCGAGCTTGCGCAATTCAATGAGAAGCTGAAAAATGAGATCGCCGAGCGCAAGCGGGTGGAAGAGGCTCTTAGAGAGAACTTTGCACAGTTGTCTAGGAAGAATCGCTATGAAACAATCATAAGTACCGTGACTAGGAGTATACATCAGTCAATTAATCTACAAGATGTTTTGGAAAACGCCGTTGAGTCCATGAGTAAAAATATAGACGAAGCTGACAACGTTTCAATTTATATGGTAGAGGGGCAAGAGGCCGTTATAAAGGCGTATAGGGGGTATCCTGAATGGTTCATAAATCGGGTGAGGACGATACCATATCCAAAGGGATTTACATGGAAGGCAATTATAGAAGGGAGGCCTATATACTGTACAGATGTAGATAAGGATACGGTTATTGGTCCTGCTGGGCGTGAGATGGGAACAAAGAGCTATGCCTCCGTGCCTATTAACTACGGGGACAAGACAGTAGGGTGCATAAATATAAACTCTCTAAAGAAGAATGCCTTCGGTGAAGAAGAGATAAAACTACTAGAGATCATAGCCCATGAAATCGAGGGGGCGATTCATAATGCAAAAACAGCGGAGGCACTGAGGCAATCAGAGGAGGAAGTTCGCAAAATCAATGAAGAGCTTGAAAAGCGGGTAGTTGAGCGTACGGCTCAGTTCGAAGCCGCTAATAAGGAACTAGAGGCATTTTCATATTCGGTATCCCATGACCTGCGTGCCCCACTGCGTGCTATTGACGGCTTTTCACGCATTCTGTTTGAGGATTATTCCGATAGGCTTGATGACGAGGGTAGGCGGATACTCAATATCATACAGCAAAACACACAAAATATGGGCCAACTCATTGATGACCTTCTTGCATTCTCTCGTTTGGGACGCCAGGGCATAAAGCTATCTAACATAGATATTGCCGCAATTGCAAAGGCCGTATTTAGGGAGCTGAGACCTGATGAGGATGAAACACTACAGTTGAATATTAATACGCTACCTTCTGCCTATGGTGATAGAGCAATGATTCACCGGGTATTTATTAATCTATTATCCAATGCCATCAAATTTACAAAACCGAAAGGGAAGGGGATTATCGAAATTGGAGGTTGGATTGAAGGTAAAGAGAGCATCTACTATGTAAGAGACAACGGTGTGGGATTTGACATGCAGTATGTAGATAAATTATTTGGGGTTTTTCAACGCTTGCACAGGCAGGAGGAGTTTGAAGGCACGGGGGTTGGACTTGCGATTGTCAAGCGTGTTATTCATCGGCATGGTGGACGGGTATGGGCAGAGGGAAAGGTAGGTGAAGGGGCGACTTTTTATTTTACGCTACCCAGGAAGGAAGAATTATAGGGAAAAGGAGTATAGACATGGATGTAGATGAAGTAGAGATTCTTCTGGTCGAAGACAATCCAAACGATGTTGAACTTACATTGAGGGCACTGAAGAAGCACAATCTCGCCAATAGGGTGCATGTGGCAAAGGACGGGGCGGAGGCATTAGATTTTATTTTTGCCACGGGTGCTTACAGCAGACGAGATATTGATCACCGCCCAAAGGTAGTATTGCTCGATTTGAAGCTTCCCAAGGTGGATGGATTAGAAGTCCTTGCTAGAATTAAGTCTGACGAAAGAACAAGGGCAATTCCGGTTGTAGTATTGACCTCTTCGAGAGAAGAAAAAGATATTGTAGAGAGTTACAGAATGGGTGTAAATAGCTATATCGTAAAGCCCGTGGATTTTGAGAAGTTTGTACAAGCGGTTTCAGAACTCGGGCTGTATTGGCTTTTACTGAATCAACTGCCGCATTGAGTGAGAAGTTGTGGATGAATAAAAACCTGGGTAGAACATGGATAAAAAACTCAAAATCCTGATGCTCGAAGATGTTGCCACAGATGCCGAGTTGATTGAACGTGAGCTGCGCAAAGCAAACATAGATTTCTCATCAAAGTGGGTAGAGACAAAAGAAGCCTTTATCAAGGAACTCAAGGACTTCTCACCCGATCTTATACTATCAGATTATGCGCTTCCTTCATTCGACGGTATGTCTGCATTAAAAATTGTTCAGGAAGAATATAGATATGTGCCTTTTATCTTTGTTACCGGATCGCTTGGTGAGGAAAAGGCAATTGAAACCCTCAAAAGCGGTGCAACCGATTACGTTCTTAAAGAACGGCTATCACGCCTTGGTCCTGCTGTGCATCGGGCACTGCGCGAGGCCGAAGAGCGGATCCAACGCATGAAGGCAGAGGAGAAAATACGAGAACAAGCCGCTCTGCTCGATAAAGCACAGGATGCTATTGTCGTTCGAGATATGGAACATAATATCTTATTCTGGAACAAGGGGGCCGAGCGGCTCTATGGGTGGAAGGCAGAAGAGCTTATAGGCAGAAAGGCAATCAATCTCCTGTATAAAGAGAAATCACCTCAAATGATCGAAGCCCGTAGGGGTGTAGCTGAGAATGGAGAATGGGATGGCGAATTCCGCCAAGTGACTAAAGATGGCAGGGAAATCATTGTACAGAGCCGCTGGACCCTCGTACCGGATAATGATGGAAAGCCAAAATCAATACTCATTATCAATACAGATATTACTGAGAAAAAGAGGCTAGAATCACAATTTCTCAGAGCACAGAGGATGGAGAGCATTGGGACACTTGCTGGTGGAATTGCACATGATCTTAACAACGTACTGCATCCAATAATAATGGCACTACAATGGTTGCGACAAAAATTCACAGATGAACAAAGTCAGAAATTGATTGATACAATCGAGACAAGTGCCCAGCGTGGAGCCAATCTAGTAAAGCAGGTACTTTCATTTGCAAGGGGATTAGAAGGTGAGCATATGCCCATTCAAATAAGGCATCTCATTTCTGAAATTGAGAAGATCCTACAGGAGACATTCCCCAAGTCAATCGAGATCCGTACTGATATATCACGGGATTTATGGACTATATCTGGAGATCCCACACAACTCCATCAGGTTCTAATGAACCTCTGTGTGAATGCCCGTGATGCCATGCCAACTAGCGGTAGATTGAGTATATCTGCTGAGAATGTATTTATTGATGAGAGCTATGCACGCATGAATATTGACGCTAAGGTTGGGCCATATGTAGTAATTACAGTTTCAGATACCGGAGTTGGAATTCCATCTAAGATAATGGATAGGATATTTGAGCCTTTTTTTACTACAAAAGAGCCAGGGAAGGGAACAGGATTGGGCCTTTCAACGGCCTTTGGAATTGTGAAGAGTCACGGTGGGTTCATACATGTCTACAGTGAGGTAGGCAGAGGAACAAGGTTTAGGGTCTATCTGCCTGCTATTAAGACAACCGAGGTGAAGAAAGTAGAGGAGAAAAAGAGTGAGCTGCCCATAGGACATGGAGAGTTGATACTCGTGGTTGATGATGAACCCTCAATTCGTGAGGTAACTAGAGCCACACTGGAGACATATGGTTATAGAGTGATAACAGCCAGTGACGGAGCAGAAGCTGTAGCACTATACACGCAAAATAGGGAAGAAGTCAGAATCGTTCTTATGGATATGGCCATGCCAATTATGGATGGACCATCGGCCATTCGGGCACTATATAAGATTGACCCTCAGGTTAAGGTGGTTGCCGTCAGTGGATTGAGGGAGAATGACAAGCTCCGTGAGGTCACGGGTACAGATGTATGCACATTCCTATCGAAGCCATATACGGCTGAAACGCTTTTAGTAACCCTACACAAGGTCCTCAGAGGCGATTAGGGCGATCAATATCAAAATATCCTCAACCAATTCTCTGAGTCTATTCTTTCATCTCTAGTAGACACGCCGCCGATTGGTCTACCAGCCACAGGAGTCTCCCTTTTATTGGGCGGATGATCTGTGCTGGGAAGAGTTCGGGTTGATAATTGCCTTGAAGAACGCTCCTTAGTGCCCTTGCCTTTTCCTTGCCGCTGACAAGAAATATGATGAGGTTGGCATTATTAATTGTGGGCGGTGTGAGTGTAATTCTATGTGTATTGAGCCTCTCAACCCAGGGGGCGGCAACAAGTAGCTGCTCTTCATAAATAACCTCGGTTCCGGGGAAAAGTGATGCCGTATGACCGTCCGCTCCTATTCCCAAGAGAACCATATCAAAGCATGGCGGCTGTTTTGGCTCTAGCATAAAGAACTCGCGCAGTTCTCTTTCATAATCCTCTGCTGCTTTGCCCGCATTTGGATTCTCTGCCTTAATGCGGTGCACATTGTTTGGTGGAATAGCCATCTTTGACAACAGGGTTTCATATACCATCCGGTAGTTGCTGTCGGTGTGGTCGGGTGGGACATGGCGCTCATCTCCCCAGAAAAAATGAATCTTGTTCCACGGCACCCGGGGGCGAGATACGGATTTACTCTTGCTTGACAGAAGTAAATAAAGATCCCTTGGTGTCGAGCCACCGGAGAGTACGAAGGTAAAAAAACCTTTTTTCTCTACTGATTCCAATGCCTGGCTGACGAACTCAACTGCTGCCGCCTGAGCTATCTCTCCTGCGTTTGCCAGGATTCTGATCTCACCTTTATCTGGTGGCATGGCCTTATCTCCGACGATAAAAAAACCTGTCTAGTGGTAGACCTGATACGGAACTTGTCTCTTTTGTGGTTCTATATCAGGTCTTAGAAATCCTGATCATAGCCAGTCGAGCAGCGCCGAGAAGGGCAGTACTGTCATTCAGAATGAGTCGTACAGGTATTAATTCAAGAAGGGACTGCATACGTCCCTTTGACACGAATGCCTTCATAAACGTTGAATCCCCCAATTTCTGGATTATCTTAGGGGCGATTCCACCACCTACATATACCCCTCCTGTTGCCATTAATTTCAAAGCCAGATTACCTGCCTCAGAGCCGTAGATCGATACAAAAAGGTCAAGCGCCTTCACACACAATTTACAACTCCCCTCAAGGGCGACGCGCGATATGACAGGCGAAGGGTCATCTTGTTGATGTATCTGTTCAGTGAGCCAATACGGTTCTTTACCGCGTCCGGTATCTCGAAGGAATTTGTATATGTTATATAAACCCGGTCCGGAGAGTACGCGCTCGAAGCTCACATGGCCGTATTGCTTCAACAGATAGAGGAGCAACTCCACCTCCAGTTCACTGCGCGGTGCAAAGTCAGTATGTCCTCCTTCGGAGGGAAAAGGTTGATAATGGTCTCCCTCCCAGTGGAGACCGGCCTCTCCTAGCCCTGTACCTGCTGAAATAAGAGCCGCATTACCGCCCGGAGTGGGTACACCATCGTTAAGAACGAATATGTCTTTTGGGTCGAGTAAGGCAATACCGTATGCACTTGCCTCGAGGTCATTTATGAGTTCAACATTTTTGATGCCTAAATCGGTTGATAATTGGAGTGCATCTACCACCCATGACAGATTTGATGTCTCGGATCGCCCGGATTTAACGGGACCGGCAACACCAAGACACGCATAATCAACATCCGGTTTGTACTTATATATGAAACTTCGAACGATAGGGTTAAGGCTTTGGAACTCCCGACTCGGGAATGTTTCTACTGCTACCGGCTTGAGTAATTCCCCTTCAATCTCAAACAGGGCAAGCCTCGTGTTTGTGCCGCCTATGTCTCCTGATAGAATCATCATCGCATTTCCTCCATTCTCTTCCGTCCCTCGATATTAAATCGTCTGCCTCCTTTGGGCCCCATGTGCCCGCTGCGTAGTTAGGAAAGTTTCGAGGCGGCAGGGCCTTCCATACATCTAGTATCGGAGCCACTACACCCCAACTCTCTTCAACCATATCTGCGCGCTGAAATAGTGTTGCATCACCAAGCATGCAGTCATAGAGCAGGGTTTCATACCCAGTGCTGAGCGTGCTTCCAAAATAATCCTCGTACTCGAAATCCATGTCAACTGTTCCCAATCGCACAAGGGGTCCAGGTACCTTAGCTCCAAAGCTGAGTGATATGCCTTCATCGGGCTGAATATGTAGCACAAGGCGGTTCGGTTTTAGATGATCAACGGGCGTTTTACGAAAAAGCATAGATGGAGCACGCTTAAATTGAATTGCAATCTCTGTAACACGCTTGGGGAGCCGCTTCCCCGTTCTCAGATAAAACGGCACATTCGCCCAGCGCCAGTTGTCTATGTGCAATTTGAGCGCTACAAATGTCTCTGTGCGCGAATTAGATGGGACCCCTGGCTCTGACCTATATCCTGGCACCTGCTGCCCTCCGATTATACCTTCGCCATATTGCCCCCTTACGGTGCTCCTTAAGACCTCTTCAGGAGATAAGGGCTGAATAGAGCGTAACAGCTTGACCTGTTCATCACGCACGGCGCTTGCCTCAAAAGAGGTTGGCGGTTCCATCGCTGTTAATGTAAGTAACTGGAAAAGGTGGTTTGACACCATGTCGCGTAGTGCCCCCGCTTCATCATAGTAGCCGCCTCGCTGTTCGACACCAAGGTCTTCAGCAACCGTTATTTGCACATGATCAATGTATCGGCGGTTCCATATAGGCTCCAATATGCCATTGGCAAAGCGGAAGACTAGTATGTTCTGAACGGTCTCTTTTCCGAGATAGTGGTCAATGCGATAGATTTGGTCCTCACCCAACACATCTCTGATTTCTCGATTTAGGGTGCGGGCAGAATCAAGGTCATGCCCGAATGGCTTTTCGATTATTACCCGACGCCAAGAGCCATTCTCTTCGCGTGCAAGTCCGTGTGCGCCGAGTTGTTGCACAATTGGAGAAAAGAAATCGGGAGAGGTTGCTAGGTAGTAGAGGTAATTTCCACGCGTGCCGTGTTTTTTATCTAACTCTGTCAACAGGTCCCGAAGCTGATTATAGGCGTTTGGGTCCTGGGCATCGCCAGATATATAATAGGATCGCTGTATGAGCCAATTCCACAGATCCGGCTCAATCGGACTCGTGGCGAATTCCTTTATGTCTCGACTTATCCTTTCGCGGAACTCATCATTAGTCATTGGGCGACGGGCAAATCCTATGACGGCAAACCCTTTTGAGAGCAAATTGTCCCTTGTCAGATTATAAAGCGCAGGGATGAGCTTGCGCTTGGTCAAATCACCCGATGCACCAAAAATAACCATGATACATGGGTTGGCGGGCTGACCTAAGGGTTCATCTGACGCCTTTTCATCTTTGTATTCCATTTCTTTTCTTATCCTCCTGTTGGGCGTTCAACGTGTCCGCCAAACTTGTATCTCATTGCCGAGAGCAACTTCTCGGCAAATGTATGCTCCTGACGCGAGCGAAAACGCGTATAGAGCGATGCCGAAAGCACTTCGGCGGGAACCGCTTCTTCAATTGCAGCCATAATCGTCCAGCGCCCTTCACCCGAATCCTGGACAAAGCCTGTGTAATTAGAAAGCATTGGGTCTTCAATTAGAGCCATTGAAATCAGATCGAGTAGCCATGACCCTACAACGCTGCCGCGCCGCCATAGCTCGGCAATGTCGGCGAGATTGAAGTTATAGCGTTGATCTTCTGGTAAGTCCTTTGAATTGGCATTGCGCAGTATATCGAATCCCTCCGCATAGGCCTGCATTAAGCCGTATTCAATACCGTTGTGTATCATCTTGACGAAATGCCCAGCCCCATTAGGGCCACAGTGGAGATAGCCATCCTCGGCTGTGCTCTCTATATTCTCGCGTCCGGCAGTACGTGGTATCTCGCCCCGTCCCGGCGCCAGTGTCTTAAATATAGGCGATAGATGATTGACAACCTCTGTCTCTCCACCAATCATCAGGCAGTATCCCCGATCTACTCCCCATATGCCCCCGCTTGTGCCTACATCCACGTAATGGATGCCCTTTTCATTTAATACCCTTGCCCGGCGTACATCGTCTTTGTAATATGAGTTGCCCCCATCAATTATAATATCGCCTGCCTCCATGCGTTCAGAAAGTGCTATAACTGTCTGCTCCGTGGGATTACCCGCGGGAACCATTACCCACACTGCCCTCGGTCTATTCAGTTTACCAACGAATTCATCCAATGAAGTTGCCCCTCTTGCGCCTTCCTTTGCCAGTTGTTTTACATTATTGATGTTAAGGTCAAAGACCACACACTCATGCCCGCCTCGCATCAACCGCCGCACCATATTCCCTCCCATTCTTCCCAATCCAACCATTCCTATTTGCATATATCTTGCCTCCTGTTTTGGTTTATGCTCTTACCCGGTTAAGGCCGATTCAATTGCCTGTTGCAGTCTTGATAAACCTGATTCTACATCACTGCCTAGATGAACTCTAATCACACGTCGGTTACGCTCTGCCAATACCTGAATGTCGCCCCGCGCCTGAGCGGCCTTGACAATGCCAAATGTATATTTCTGTCCCGGCACGGGTAGGTCTAATGGATCGTCGCATGTTATTTGGAGAAAGACCCCTGTATTCGGTCCGCCCTTATATGCCTGACCGGTTGAGTGTAGGAATCTAGGGCCGAAGCCCAGACAGGTCGCCACGCGCTTCTTATCGCGGACAATATGACGGATCGTCTGAAGTTGGTTTTCATGGGCATCATTCATCTCAATATATGCCAGGAGCGCAAAGTAATCACTGGCGCCTAGGCGATTCAGATGTGCACGGATATAGCCAGTAAGCGATCTATCGCGGCCAGCGGATTTGATAATCAGATCGGCATTCTTATTATCTGCAAACAATCCAATACCATCTTCTTCGAGAATCGGTGTCTCAGACGGAAGGGAACCCGTTTTTTCATATTCAGCCGTCAATTTCCGTGTTGCTACCTTGCTCTCTTCCACATCCGGTTGGTTAAAGGGATTAATACCGATAATTGACCCCGCTACAGCCGTTGCCATCTCCCATCTGAAGAATTCCTGACCCAAATCGTATGGCTCGGTTACTGAGATAATCACCACAGGCTGTCCAGACTCTTTAAGTGCCTCGACCGCCTCATCTTGCGATCTATCCGGGGTGGATTCCAATCTCATGTATATAAACACACGGTCGTTGCCATATACATTCGTCGGGCCTAACCGCTCTCGGTCAACGGGAATAAGCCCTTTTCCATCCTTGCCGGTTGACTCAGCAATGAGTTGCTCAAGCCATGAGCCGAAATATTGGATGCCGGGCGATGATATAATCGTTATTTTGTCACGTCCGTTTTTGGCAAGGACACCCAGGATTATACCCAACATAACCCCGGGATTTTCGCTGGCGGGCAGACACGATGAACAAGAGATTGCCATCTCATCGGCACGGTCTAGGAGTTTGATCACATCTATTCCCATTATTGCACCTGGCACCATGCCGAAATTGGAGAGTGCCGAGTACCTGCCGCCTATACTTGGCACGCCAAAGAATATATGGCGGAATCCCTCGCCCTCGGCGACCTGATGTAGCTTCGAGCCGGGGTCTGTGATGGCTATAAAACGGCTTCCGACCTTCTCTGCACCGACGACCCCTTTTACCTGCTCAAAGAAGTAGCGCTTCAGTATATTCGGTTCTAAAGTTGTGCCCGATTTGCTCGACACAATAAAAAGTGTATTGGCGAGGTCTATTTTATTCTCAATTGCTCTGATCTGGGACGGATCGGTTGAATCGAGAACAAAAAGCTCAGGGTATCCATCAACCCTGCCGAATGTCATCTTGAGCACCTCGGGGCAGAGGCTCGATCCACCCATGCCTAGAAGAAGCGCGTGTGAGAATCCAGCATCCCTTACCTCTTCTGCAATCTTAGTCAGGTGCTGGCTGTGTGCCAATTGGTCTTCTGTAATCCCCAACCAGCCAAGCCAATTTCTCTCATCGGATCGGGTCCAAAGAGAAGCGTCACGCGCCCAGAGCCTTCTCACCTTCCCATTTATCTGCCAATCTTCAATTGCTTTTCTAACTTGGGAATGGAGATTATCCGGCAGTGTATAGACCTGACTATCAATCTTTGCGCCCGGTGCGAGGCTGCGCTTTGTTTCAACGGCATTTAGCAGCTTATCAAAGGCCTGGGCAAACAGGCGCACTCCATCTCTGAGCAACTCATCTGTTATCTCCTTCATGGCAATACCTAACTGCTCCAGTGTTTCCATTGTGTCGTGTGCCGATTCAATATCCTCCTCAAGGCTTGCCCTTGGGTGTCCGTGGTCTCGAAACGCCTCAATAGTGGATGGGGGCATTGTGTTTATTGTATCGGGTCCTATAAGCTCCTCTACGTAGAGCACATCGCGGTAATTCGGGTTCTTTGTGCTTGTGCTTGCCCACAGGACGCGCTGTGTTTGGGCACCTTTCTTTGCAAGCGCCTGCCAGCGGCTGCTGTGAAAGATCCCTTTATACCTTTGGTATGCGAGCTTGGCGTTTGCAATGGCAACCCTTCCCATAATGCTTCGTAGGAGTGCCTGTTCACTTGCACTATTACTTGTCTTAAGACGGGATGCTAGAATGGCATCAACGGCGGTGTCAATACGGCTTATAAAGAAGCTGGCGACACTTGCAATCCTAGTTAAATCGCCCCCCTGCGCTGCCAATTTTTCTAAGCCTGAGATATATGCCAGAGCCACACGCTCGTATACATCGAGTGCAAAGATTAGTGTAACGTTCACATTAATGCCTTTGCTTGTGAGCTGTTCAATGGCGGGGATGCCTTCGGGTGTAGCCGGAACCTTAATCAAAACATTCTCCCGTCCAACTGCCTCCCAGAGTCGTCTTGCCTCATCAATTGTCCCCTGTGTGTCGTGTGCCATATAAGGCGAGACCTCCAGACTGACATAGCCGTCACGCCTGTTTGTCTCTTTATAGACCGCTTTGAATACATCGGCTGCGTCTTGTATGTCTTGAATGGCCAATTTCTCATAGAGAGACATGGGATCTAAATTCTGTTGCTTTAGAGCCTTTAATGTGTCTGTATAGTCGGTGCTGCCCGTGATTGCCTTCTCAAATATTGATGGGTTTGATGTGACGCCTTTTAGCCAGTCCTCTTCAATCATCCTCTTCAGTTCGCCGCTTGTTATAAGACCGCGCCGAATATAGTCCAGCCAGACCGATTGACCGTATTTGTTTAACATCTTCAATGGATTCATATTCATTTCTCTCCTTAGGAATTTCCTCCACCCCTGTATTGCGCCTCCAGTAGATAAATCTTCTCCAGCCTCCGGCGGTGGCGCTCTTCTCCTGTAAATTGGGCTCCGATGAAAGCACGGACGAGTTCCCGCGCCAGTTCAAATCCAATTACCCTTGCGCCCAATACCAAGACATTCATATCATCGTGTTCTACGCCCTGATGGGCTGAGTATGTATCATGGCAGAGCCCCGCGCGTATGCCGGGCATCTTGTTTGCCGCTACCGAAGCGCCTACACCGCTGCCGCATATTAATACTCCTCGATCTGCCCGTCCTTCTATTAAAATCTTTCCAATGGCCTCGGCAAAATCGGGGTAGTCCACAGGCTCAGTGCTGTGTGTGCCCACATCTACAACCTCATGTTTGAGTTCGCGTATATAGTCGGATATGATTTCTTTCAATTGAAACCCTGCGTGATCAGAGCCTATGACGATTCGCATTTTTACCTCACTTTCGCCAACTGTTCTTTGACCGCCGCAGCCACCCTATCGGGGGTAAATCCGAATTTCTTTTGTAATTCCTTAAGCGGTGCCGAGGCTCCAAAGGTCCTCATTCCAATAGTATGGCCAGTTGGGCCGACATACCGAGCCCATCCCAGGGTTGAGGCCTGTTCAACAGAGACGCGCGCCGTGACATCCGGTGGGATAACGCTGTCTCTATATTCCTGGCTCTGTTTTTCAAATAGCTCCCATGAAGGCATACTCACCACACGTGCCTTTATGCCCTCGGTCTTGAGTTGCTCATATGCGTTTATACAAAGCGATACCTCGCTTCCAGTTGCAAGGAGTAGGACATCAGGTTTACCATCATCGGCATCGGCAAGCACATATGCTCCCTTCTCTAAGCCGGATGCCGGGGCATATTTGGAGCGGTCTAGCGTGGGCAGGGGCTGTCGGGACAGTATAAGGGCTGCGGGCTCGTGGCGGAGTTGCATTATTACACGCCAAGCCTCGACCACCTCATTGGCATCGGCCGGCCGAATCGTTATTAATCCGGGGATGGCTCGCAAGGAAGCCAGTTGCTCAACGGGCTGATGTGTCGGTCCGTCTTCACCGAGACCGATGGAGTCATGTGTAAAGATATAGATTACCGGGAGTTCCATAAGGGCGCTTAAACGGATTGCAGGCCTGGCATAGTCGCTGAATATAAGAAAAGTGGAGCCGTATGGACGCACCTTCGCAAGTGACAGCCCGTTTATGATTGACGCCATTGCGTGTTCACGAACACCGAAATGGAGATTACGCCCGGCGCGGTTTTCAGATGTAAAATCACCTGCTCCATCGAATGTCAAACGCGTCTTTGTAGACGGAGCGAGATCCGCCGCCCCGCCCAAAAGCCAGGGGACGTTTTGGGCAAGGACATTTAGGACCTTTCCTGAGGAATCGCGTGTTGCCAGACCCTTTGGATCTGCCGGAAAGGTAGGCAGGTTCTTATCCCAACCATCTGGAAGCTCGCGGTGCTGCATAAGATAGAGATAATTGGCAAGCTCAGGATAACGCATCTTATATTCATTGAACATGTTCATCCATGCCTCTCTCAGATTGCGTCCGCGCCTGCCCACCCCGTTTTGAAAGTGCTCACGCACCCCTTCGGGCACAAAGAACTTTGCATCCTCAGGCCAGCCGTAATTCCTCTTTGCCAATTTGATCTCTTCCTCGCCTAATGGCTCTCCGTGTGCTGCACTTGTGTCTTGCTTGTGTGGTGCACCGTAGGCAATATGGCTATCTACAATAATCAATGTAGGCCGGTCATCTGTATTCTTAAAGGTTGTGATGGCGCGCTCGAGCATCTCAAGGTCGTTGGCATCGCCTACGCGTGTAACATTCCAGTTATATCCCATAAACCGTGTGGCAATGTCGTCACTAAAGGCCCAAGCGGTATTGCCTTCAATGGTGATCCTGTTATTGTCATAAATCCAGCAGAGGTTTGAGAGCCTGAGATGACCTGCCAAGGATGCGGCCTCACTGGATACCCCCTCCATCATATCTCCATCCCCACAAAGGGCATACACATCGTAATTGAACATCTCAAAGCCGGGGCGGTTAAAGAACTGTGCTAGCCAATAGCGTGCCATAGCGATGCCGACGCTTGTTGCAACCCCTTGACCTAGTGGACCCGTTGTGGCCTCAACCCCGGATGTCCAACGATATTCTGGATGACCGGGACATTTGCTATCGAGCTGACGGAATTTCTTAATATCTTCTAGTGTTACTGAGAGCTCGCCGAGTGTTTCGTATTTGGGATTTACTGCCTTTACACCGCAGAGATAGAGTATTGAGTAGAGTAACATAGAGGCATGTCCGATTGAGAGAATAAAACGATCTCGGTTTGGCCAGATCGGGTCATCCGGATCAAAGCGCAAAAACCTTTGCCAGAGGCAGTAGACCACAGGCGCCATAGCCATTGGGGTGCCAGGATGGCCTGAATTGGCCGCCTGTACCGCATCCATAGACAGGGTGCGAATGGTATTTATACATAACTGGTCAATTTCTTTACCCATACCCATTGCCATGATATTCTTCCCTCTCTACTTAATTGAGTTTAGTTGATCCCACGTTAGATATCCACCTAAAATTATAAATCAATATGTGGATTGATTATTTACTCTACAATAGCCCTGCGGTCTTTGGTGCATAAGTTTAGTCCCCACGGCCTTTGCAAGCCTCTCTCCAGATTAAGGCATCGATCGCATCTTCAGGGATCCTCAATAATAAGATGAATGTCAATAGTAGAGGGATTCAGTTCTTAGTCAAGCGTCAACTGATCCTTCTACAATTGTCATCCAAGTAATAGTGCTTTTCAATCAGAATTTTTCCTATGTGCAGAATGTATCTAATTAAAAAGTCGAATGGATTTTGGATTGGTTAACACAAGGCTATCCAGCCTATAATTTGCAGGTCTTCTTGTTTTAATTCCTCAAGCGTTGGTGTCTCTATATCGGGGTGTGGGAATTTATCTCTGAGTTCGCCGAGGGTGTTGTATATAAGTTCATTATTAATCTTGCTTTTACGAATCCCTTTCCACAGATCCCTGAGCTCTTTCAAAGCTACACCTGTAATGGGTTTGCTTAAATAGCTAATTAATTTATTTCTTTCCTCCGTTGCTGGTTGTGCCTGAAGCCAGTTCATAACTTGGTTTTGAGGATTCGGAAGGGCCTGTATCTAAGAACTTTTCCTGGAACCGAATTTGTCTATCAATGCCGATGTGTAGAGCCTCGATGCTACTTTCAAGACGTTTAAGAAAAAGAGCATTCATGATTCCGACAAGGGCTGTTTCTCGCCCCAGTTTCCATAGATAGCCTTGAACCTGCTCCTCAGTCCATCCCTGCCTTATCAGCTCATCTTTCATTCCTTCAAAGAGGGGCAATTGCTTAGTCCCTAGTCTCTAGGCCTCTATATTGTAGGGAGCAAAAATAGATTCTCTATACTTTTGGTGATTTCCTCATAGAGACGTTTATAACTCGCTTCTAAGGAGTAATCCACCCTGTGAAGCTCACGCTTCGGGAATTTTATCGGTTTTCCATCAATTGTAGCATCGGGATAGTTCTTCCTTTCCTTATAAAATTACGGCTTCTTCTTACTGCAATCTCTTCGAGCACCTCATAGAGTACATCCTTATTTATTTGCCTCGGCTTAGAGAAAATAACCCCAGAGGCTTTTTATCCCAGCCGCAATAAAGAAATCATCCTAGTCTTTAGTTATTAACCTCAACTGGTTATAGAGGTCAAAGATGCTGTTATTCACTGGAGTTGCGGTAAGCAGGACAACTTTCTTTGGTTTACCAGTGGTAATTAGTCTAAAAAGGGCTTGCCATCTGTTTGCAGAGCTATTTCTAAAGTTATGGGATTCATCAAAAACTATAATGTTATAATGTTGCTCTGTTGCAAACATCATTTTTAATTGATTTAAATGAGAGGGAAACAAGTAG
>CAYMEO010000009.1:6140-42526 GCA_964389705.1 uncultured Spirochaetia bacterium | reverse complement strand
AGATGAGGCAACGATACTTATTCAGATAGATTTCTGATGAGTCAATGCGACTCTTGACATCGTATTTATGTTAGAGTTATATTAACATCCTGAGCTTAAGGTTCTTTTAAAATAAGAAGTTCTTAGGTACAAACAGTTTAAAAGGGAAATCCGGTGAGAGTCCGGTGCAGCCCCGCTGCTGTAATTAGTCCTGAACCCTTCGTATTATGCCACTGGAGTCATTGAAAAGATTCTGGGAAGGCACGGAGGAATGAGGCTATAAGCCAGAAGACCTGCCTGGGAACTAAAACTTTGCTTTTCTTCGAGGGAAGAAAGTAAAGGGTCCTCCGATATGATTAAGGGTTCCCGGTTTTCTTCCCTGAAGACCGGGGCTTTTAATGAAAAGGCTTTTTTTTGCTCTTCTCTTCTTTTTTATTACTTTCTCTTCTGCGCTGTATTCCAGATGCCGCTTATTCTCTGTGCTAACTTTTGCGGCTCAGGAAAAGACACTTGAGCCGGTTGTCGTCCAAGAGACACCGATAGAGCCTCCGCTTCAATATCCGTCTGCTTTCTCAACCGTAATTGATCTTGAGGACTTTGGCGGAGAATACAATACCACTTCTGAGATTCTCTCATTTTCGCCCGGCGTCGTTGTAAGAGACTTTGGTGGATTCGGTCAGCTTAAGACACTATCTATCCGTGGCTCATCGAATGATCAGGTGGTAATTCTCCTCGACGGCGTAAGGATTAACAGCCCTTTGGGCGGAGGGGTTGACCTCTCTACGATTCCTCTTGATTATATAGATAAGTTCGAAATCATAAGGGGCGGGGCATCTGCTCTTGCAGGCTCGGATGCTATAGGCGGAGTCGTAAATATAGTAACGAAGAGAACAGACAGGCCATTTACAAGCGCATCTTTTACATACGGTTCATTCAATACACTTGACTTAAACCTTTCAAGGGCCCAGACATTGGGAAACCTGAGCTACTTCATTTCATTTACGCACGCTCAAAGCGAGGGGGATTTTAGTTTTAAATCCGTAAACGGTTTGACACTCAAGAGGATAAACGATGAGTTTCTATCAGAGAGCCTTCTCGGAAAGGTTGATTATGATTTTCACAGATGGAAGTTTGGTTTTCTAAATGAGCTCTTCTTTGACGACAAAGGCGTTCCTGGCCTCGGTGAGTTTCAAGACGATAGCTCGAATCAAAGGGATTTTAGGAACTTGACTAGTATAAAGATCTCAAAGCACGGATTTCTAAAACAGAGCCTTGATTTCGAGGCAATTTTGTTTAATAGATTTGACCAACTTAGGTTTCAAGATCCAAAGCCCACACTTGGAATTCCCCTTAATACACTCAGCAGAACATTTACCTTCGGTGTGAATCCAAAACTCATATGGTATGCGCCGTTAAATCAGATTATAACCCTTTCAACCGAAGTAAGGGGGGATGTTTTAAGGGATAAAGAATTTAAAAACCCTAAAAGGGTTACATTCAATGCGTTTCTAGGTGATGAGATTCATCTCCTCAACGAGCTGATTCTTATAACCCCCCTAATAAGATATGACCTTTTTAGGACGTTTGGTGAGAAAAATTCAACTGAAGGTGAATTCTCGCCGAAATTGGGAATAATAGTTTCTCCTCTAAGGTATGTCTCCATAAAAGGGAATATTGGAAGGTCATTCAGGGCACCAAACTTTAGCGAGCTTTTCTTTCCACAAGAAAACTTTATTGGTGGAAATCCTAATCTCAAACCTGAAAAATCCTTTGACTTCGATCTTGGACTGGTGTTTTCACATCCCAACATTGGATTTGAGATTGACTATTTTAGAAACAAGATTGACGACCTTATCCTTTTCGTATTTGTGAGCGCAAATAGAATAGAGCCTAGAAATGTTGGGAATGTAACACAGCAGGGGATTGAAACGAGTCTGATCCTCAGACCGTTTAATTTTCTCGAATTCAGCGGCGTGTATACCTTTCTTGACGGCAAGCTTGAAGACACAGGGGCACAGCTTCCGGGAAGACCGAAGAATAAACTCGACCTTAGGGGGGTTTTGAAATACCGTTTTTTTACGCTTTTTTGGGAGACGCATTTTGTAGATAAGATTCCGCTCAGTCCTTTTCAGGACTCAGCCACTACTGATGCGAGAACCACACACGATGCTGGAATAAAGACAGAGTGGAAAAAGATATTTGCCACATTCGAGGTAAAAAACATTTTTAACAACCTAGACGTACGTGATGCCTTGGACTTCCCGCTTCCAGGGAGAATGGTGTATTTTACAGCAGGATTGAAGTTTTGAGATTTGGTTACAGATGTGCATGAGTAAAAATGGATCAGGGTACATGGTGCAAATGCAGGATTTCTATACTTGCATCGTTTTATTTTTGATAATTCGTGATTGAAAGATCAGAAGGAGGAATTAGAGATGAGGTTATTTAAGATATTATTCATCTTCGGTTTTCTGGGACTTGTTCTTTGGGGGTGTGGTGGAGGAGGCGGTGGTGGAGAAAAGAGTTTTACACCGAGTGGCAGAATTATGGCGGTCGCAGAAAAAAGCGGTTCAAACGTTACAATAAAGGTCGGCGGAACAAAAGGGGCTGCTCCTTCAGGAAGCACGATTCAGGTTACGGACATCAACACACAGGTAACACAGACTACCACCGCTGCAGCTGACGGAAGCTTTGATCCTACTTTTACTGGAAGTACAAGCGATGTGTTTAGAGTCGTTGTATCTAATAATGGCGTTACTATCACTGACACAACTATTGGAGTTACAATAATCTCTCAGGCTGTAAAGAGGAATTTAGCGCACCTTGGAAGTTTTCCAACACAAATTGAGATTCATGGAAACAGGGCGTATGTGGTCAATGGCGGCTCAGATAATATACAGATATTCGACTTAGACCAGGATCCACCGAAACAGATAGGAACTATAGTTTTACCGCCCGGTTCTGATCCGGTGGCAATTACTTTTCTAAATAACACACAGGCTTATGTGGCTAATCTCGCAGGGC
The DNA here is from genome assembly GCA_964389705.1 of uncultured Spirochaetia bacterium. Taxonomy (GTDB): domain Bacteria; phylum Desulfobacterota_D; class UBA1144; order Nemesobacterales; family CSP1-2; genus PSLL01. The sequence goes on along the minus strand of CAYMEO010000009.1, from coordinate 39,523 downwards.
AGAGCGTTGCCCTGGTCAATGTGCAGACAGGGCAGTGTGAATTCCTTATAGTTCGCTCCGACCACGTTCCATCTAATTCGAGCATATGCCAAAATCAAGAAACTGTAGATACTCAGTTTTTTGAAGACCCTTCCGGCATAGCGGTGGCAAACGGAAGGGTCTATGTGACAAACAGCAACCTTGATGCGTTCTTTAATCCTGCAGGAAACGGTTTTATTACGGTAATTGATGCTCAAACGAATCGGGTTATTAGTCGCATTGACACGAGCGGGGCTAATAGTGGTTCAATAAAACCTATCCAAGACAGTCTCTATGTTGTAAACTCGGGACATGTCATTTTTAACCAGACTACCAGTGCCTTTTCCTGCGATTCTAAATTTCCGCCATCAATAGATGTGATTAATCCACAATCTGGCACCATTATTCATACAATTGACATACCACTGAGCCCTAATAATCCTTCAGTATGCCTACCAAATGTTTTAGAACCGACTCCCGATGGGAAGTTCGGCTATATTGGTTTGGGACTTGTCGGAGCCCTACTTAAAGTGGATTTAAAGAATAATACACTTATCAATGGTCCGAGTAATCCAATTGTAGTAACTGATCTTAGTGGGTTGAATTTCACAGCGGATATAAAGATTCGAGCCGATGGCCTTGGCTTTACAACGCTCTTTAACACAGATCAGATCGCCGTCATTGATACTGCAACTGATACAATAAACCCATTCCCATTTATCGCTCCGTTTCCTTCAGGTCTGAGGGCTGACAATCCGAGTTCTGAGATCTTTGATGGAGTGCAAAGTATTGATATAAGGCCAGGTAAACCGAGTAAAGACTTCAAGGGGGCGGATATATTCTTTATTACTGGGATTAGCCAGGAGCTGGGTTCAATTAATACGGCAGTTGTGCTTCCGCCTGAGTAGTTATGTGCTTGAATCTAACCCTAAAGTAGTTAAAGATATATTTAGCGAAATATGTGTTGGGGAGGTCGTCATGCGTATCTGTTCATTTCTTCCGAGTGCAACGGAGATTGTTTATGCGTTGGGATTAGAAGAAAATCTGGTTGGAGTAACACACGAATGCGACTGGCCACCTGAGGCAAAGGGCAAGCCTAGGGTCGTTGGGAGTCTCATAAAGCCTGAGGATTTGACGAGTAGTGAAATAGATAGAGTGGTGAGCGAAAACTATAGGGCTGGGAAAAGCATGTATATCGTAGATAGAGAAACCCTAGTTGAGGCCAATCCGGATTTGATTTTAACCCAAGAGTTGTGTGATGTTTGCGCCGTATCAGGAAATGAGGTTGTAGAAGCCGTAAGGGTTTTGGGTCACGAAATTCAAATAATTTCCTTAGAACCTAGGACGCTGGACGGAATCCTCGATACGATCATGATTGTTGGGGAGGCAACGCAAAGAAGAGAGCAGGCGGAGAGGTTGGTAAATGATCTTAGATTGAGAATCGAGGCAGTTCGGTCTCTCCTTCGTGAAGAGAGGGACCGACCGCGGGTTTTCTGTATGGAATGGCTCGATCCGCCATATACGGCAGGACACTGGATTCCTGAGATGGTGGAGATTGCGGGCGGCGAGTGCGGATTTGGGAAAACTGGCGAACCGTCTTTTCGAGTCTCATGGGATGAAATCTTGAGCTTTGCACCTCAGGTTTTGATTCTTATGCCCTGTGGGTTTAATATTGAGAGGACACTTAAAGAGATAGATGTTCTGACTTCAAATGAATATTGGCATCGTATTCCAGCTGTAAAGAAGGGACACGTCTATTTGGTGGATGCTAATTCATACTTTAGCAAGTCTGGACCCAGGGTTGTAGATGGCCTAGAGATACTTGCAAGGATATTACACCCAGAGATCTGCACATATGAGATTCCCCACGACTCGGTGATAAATCTCAGAAACTATATACACATCCACGCCTTTTTAGGGTGATTGACTGACTTTTCGTATGGGGTTTCTCAGGCAACAATCTTTTTTTCGAGTAAATCTGAATGTCACAAGGAAAGATACCCTTGTCATGAAGCAGTGGAAAGGACATTGTGTGACTCTCTAAGAGTACGATTTGTTACCGTATGGATAAAGGGAATTGTTCAAATGGGAGACATAGTAAGAAAAGCTTTGCATTTCCTCATTGCTTTTGTCTTGTTAGCGAAAGTCTCTTATCCGGCAGGGGATTTTCCTAAAAGGATCGTCTCTCTTTCCCCAAATATAGATGAGATCGTATACGGGCTTGGAGCATGGAAGAGTGTTGTTGGGGTCACTATTTATTCGGATTTCCCGCCGGAGGTTAAAGATCTTCCTACGGTTGGCGGATGGATTAATCCGAATCTTGAGGCGATAGTTACACTTAAACCAGATTTGGTAATAATGATTAAAGATCAGGATAAAATCTTTGGCGACAAAATCAGGAGGTTGGGGCTAAAGACACTCTCTGTAAATAGCACGACAATTAAAGACATATCGGATTCCATACTCAAGATTGGAAAGGCCTTGAGGAAGGATGAAGAAGCAAAGGAAGTTACAGAAAAATTTAAATCCAGGTTGGATGAAATTAGAAAAAAAACGGCGGGTGTCCATCCCAAGCGCGTTCTTTTTGTCGTAGGGAGAAATCCCGGGACTCTTGAGGACATATACGTCATAGCCAAGAAGAGTTATATAAATGAGATTATAAGCATTGCGGGGGGAGAAAACGTTGTAAAAAACAATGTGTTCTCTGTGAAGGTTTCAAAAGAGGCAGTTTTCTCTCTTAATCCCGATATCATAGTTGAGGTAAATCACGAAGGGATAAATAAGGATGAAGCCATCAAAGTTTGGGATGAACTTAAAGGTGTATCTGCAGTAAAAAACAAAGGGGTCTATATTTTAACGGATACAACTATACTTCATCCAAGCCAGAGAGCCGCTGAAGCTGCCAAAACCCTTGCTGAGATTTTGCATCCAGAGATTTTTAGAAAATATGGAAAGAATTATTGAGCCACGAATATATATGAACGGGAGGATACGGAACACAAACAGAACTCTATCGGGTTAATTCGTGTTCATCTGTGATTAAGTAATTACATGGAAGCGATAATTAGAGGTGAAAATATAAGGTTCTCTTATGATGGAGCGGAGGTATTGAAGGGGATTAATATATCCATCGGCAGAGGAAGGATGGTAGGGCTTCTCGGTGCAAACGGCGCCGGAAAGTCCACGCTTCTTAAAATCCTCTGTGGGATTCTAAATCTAAAAAACGGAAGGCTGTTTTATAAAACAGAGGAAATCAAAAAGCTGGATAAAAGGGAATTGGCAAAAAAAATTGCCTATGTTCCTCAGAGTTCGACATTTGGCTTTCCATTTACTGTTGCCGAGGTTGTACTTATGGGAAGAGCACCTTATATTGGAAGATTTGAGTTTGAAAGGGAACGTGATTTGGAAGCTGCTTTTAATGCTATGAGAACCGTAGGGATCGCTCATATCCAAAACAGGCTTGTTACGGAGATCTCTGGTGGGGAAAGGCAGCTTGTATCTCTTGCCCGCGCCCTTGCTCAGGAGCCGGAGATTATGATTCTCGATGAGCCTGCAACGTTTCTCGATATAAAGCACAAAACTGAGATTATGAAACTCCTAAACAGACTCAAAGAAGAGAGAAATATATCGGTTGTTGCAGCGACACACGACATATTTTCTGCCCTATTTTACTTTGATGAAATCGTAGTGCTAAAGGATGGAATGGTATTTGCTGAGGGAATCGCTGAGGAGATTCTCAAAGAGAATATAATTACCGCCGTATACGGAATAGGAGTGAGTGTAAGAAGAGAAGGTGGAAAGATATTCATTCTACCTATGGAGTGATTCTTTGATAAACACCATGAGTGCTAAGAAGAAGTTTTTATTTTCACTCAGTTTACTTTTTATGCTTTGGGTTGTTGTTGCGGCAATAAGCGTATTTTCAGGAACTTATGGGGTAAATCCGATTAAAGCGGTTCTCTCTAGAGATGAAATATCGAGGACAATATATTTTCAGATCAGGGTTCCAAGGGTACTTATGGCGGCAGTGGCTGGTGGAGTACTTGCGATTTCAGGCGCTTCGCTCCAGGCGCTTTTTAGAAATCCTCTTGCGTGTCCTTTTACACTTGGTGTTTCAGGTGGAGCATCTCTGGGTGCGCTTATCGCTATAAGGCTTGGGCTTGCGGAGACACTAATTGGATTTTCGTCCATCGAGATTTTTGCCTTTATGTTTTCTATTCTCACAATTTTCTTTGTTTATTCGGTCTCTAAGGTGCGCGGCGTTGTCTCTACGGGGAGGCTTCTTCTTGCGGGGGTTGTGGCGAATTTTCTCTATTCGGCGATAGTTTTATTTATACAGTTCTTCTCCGATTTTACTCAATCGCTTCAAACTGTAAGATGGATTATGGGGAGTCTTGATGTTGTGGGATTTGATACAATCTGGAAAACGCTCATTTTTGCAATCCCTGGATGTCTGATTCTCTTTTCTATAACAAAGAACATGAACCTATTTGCTCTGGGAGATGATGTTGCCTCTTCTCTCGGAGTGAATGTGAACAGAATGGAAAAGACAATCTATTTTGCCACATCTCTTGCTGCAAGCGCGGTCATTTCGACAACAGGTCCAATTGGGTTTGTAGGACTTATAATCCCACATGTGCTTAGGATGATTATAGGTGTGGATAACCGAATCCTGCTTCCCTGTTCATTTCTTCTTGGGGCATCATTTCTTACGGCTGCGGATACCATATCCAGAACGATTTTTTCTCCGGTTGAAATCCCGGTTGGAATAATCACGGCTTCCTGCGGAGGTATATTCTTTCTCTGGCTTCTTATGAGAATGAAGAAAGAGATGATAGCTTAGAGAGTGGTTGTTATTAGATTGTTTATATCCTTAAGTAATAGGCAAATGACATGATATATAGGATGATCTAAGCAAAACTATATAGGGAAATCTAAGAGGGTCTGCCATTAAAGGTGACTTTAGTGTATAATAATTACACCTCTATTCAGGAAGAATACAAAATGGCACCTAAGACGCTTTTTGATAAAATTTGGGATGCTCATGTGGTTTATGAAGAGCCTGGAAAGCCCGCGCTCCTCTATATTGATCTTCACCTTGTCCATGAGGTTACCTCTCCCCAAGCCTTTGAAGGACTTCGTCTTTCAGGAAGGCGAGTACGAAGACCCGATTTCACTTTTGCAACAATGGACCATAACGTTCCGACAAGTGACAGGTCACTTCCTATCGAAGATCCAATCTCTGCAAAGCAGATAGATACACTCAGGAGAAACTGTAGGGAATTCGGCATAACGCTCTTTGACCTCAAGAGCCCCAATCAGGGGATTGTCCATGTAATTGGTCCTGAGCTTGGACTTACCAAACCTGGAATGACTATAGTCTGTGGAGACAGCCACACGTCCACTCACGGGGCTTTTGGAGCGCTTGCATTTGGAATCGGAACGACTGAGGTGGAGCATGTGCTTGCCACGCAGTGTCTCTGGCAAAACCGTCCAAGGGTTTTTGAGGTGCGAGTTGAGGGACACAAGGCGAAGGGAGTTACCGCTAAGGATATAATTCTGAGCATCATCGGCTATATTGGAACTGCAGGTGCAACAGGCACCGTAATCGAATATAGAGGTAATGCGATAGAGGCTCTTTCTATGGAAGAAAGAATGACGATCTGTAACATGTCTATTGAGGCAGGGGCGCGGGCAGGAATGATTGCTCCGGATGAAAAGACATTTATATATCTAGAGGGAAGGCAGTATGCTCCAAAGGGGAAGGATTTTGAGAAGGCCGTTGAGATATGGAGGGAACTTAAAACAGATGACGGAGCCGTTTTCGATAAAAGGGTTGTACTTGATGCATCTAGGATGGCTCCTCAGGTCAGTTGGGGAACAAGTCCCGGAATGGTTATAGATGTAACCGGGGTCGTGCCCGATCCCGAGTCTTTTCCAGACCCAAATGATCAAAAGGCTGCCAGGCAGGCTCTCGAATATATGGGACTTACCCCTGGAACGCCTATTCAAGAGATTAAATTAGATAGAGTTTTCATCGGCTCATGCACGAACTCTAGAATCGAGGACTTAATAGCTGCTGCGCGCATAGTAGAAGGGAAAAAAGTAGCCCCTCATGTGCGCGCAATGGTTGTGCCTGGCTCTCAGTTGGTAAAGCTTCAGGCTGAAAAACTCGGACTCGATAGGATTTTTAAGGAGGCTGGATTTGAGTGGCGCGAGTCGGGATGTAGTATGTGTTTGGGTATGAACCCCGATATACTTGCCCCCGGAGAGCGGTGTGCAAGCACATCGAACAGGAATTTCGAGGGCCGTCAGGGAAAGGGCGGGAGAACCCATCTCGTAAGTCCAATTATGGCAGCGGCAGCGGCGATAGAAGGTCATTTTGTAGACATCCGTGAGTGGGATTTGAATGATTAGATCGTTGGAAAAGAGATCATAGCTAATAGGAGTTAAAATGGAGCCATTTAAAACCCTTACTGGAATTGTTGCCCCTTTAGATAGAGTAAATATTGACACAGATCAAATTATTCCTAAGCAGTTCCTAAAGCGGATTGAGCGCACGGGATTTGGGGAGTTTCTTTTTTATGATTGGCGATATATGGAGGATGGAAAACCAAACCCGGAATTTGTCTTAAACCATCCGCGATATAAAGGTGCCTCGATTCTCCTTACACGAAATAATTTTGGCTGTGGAAGCTCTCGTGAGCACGCCCCATGGGCACTTAAGGATTACGGATTTCGGGTAATCATTGCGCCTTCATTTGCCGATATATTCTTTAATAACTGTTTTAAGAATAATATGCTTCCTATAGTTCTTCCGGAGGACATTGTGGAAGAGCTCTTCCGGAAGGTTCTCTCTAATGAGGGTTATTACCTTACAGTAGATTTAGAGTCTCAGACGCTTAGGGACAATGACGGATGGACTGTCTCATTTGAAGTAGACCCATTTAAGAAGAAGTGTCTGATTGAGGGCTTAGATGATATTGCCCTTACACTACAGCATGAAGATAAAATTAAGGCTTATGAGGAGCGTATTGCCAGAGGTGCTTAGCTAAAAAAATCAACTTCTCTTCTATTTGTCTGCTTTCAATAGGTGGGTTTATTGCTTTCCAATATGGATTTAAGGTAGTCTTTGGGTGAAAACTAGGAACGATGAGACATTATTAGGTTAATCTCAGCTAACACTTTAGATTATAGGTACTTGTATTTCACAGATTTTAAACCTGATTCTGAGCTTTCTTAGACTTGTCCACAGTTCTTTATAAATCGTAGAGTTTATTTAAAGTAAATTATTAGATTTTACACCTTTTATATTGGAATAATTATTTATTGTTGATCAGGGTTATTTGGAGTTAAAAGCACTTTCCTCAATGTTGAATTTTATGTAGATTATGATTTATGATATTGAGGCCTTCTTAAAGAAAGTGATTCTTCAAATTTTTCTGTCTGAGGGTATAAATGAGTATATTAACAAGGGATGAGATACTAAAGGAGATAGATCGAGGCAATATTAAAATTGAACCATTCTCACTAGAGCAGTTGGGTCCTGCCTCTGTGGATTTGCATCTCAGTAGCGAATTTAGGGTATTCAGGAATATAAGGGAGGTTGTAGAGATCGGGGATAGTGCAAACTATGAGGACGTTACCGAGAAGATTACAGTCAAGGATCACCTAATCTTAATGCCTGGGGAGATGGTGCTTGGAATCACAAGGGAAAGGATAACACTCTCTCCCAACATCTGTGGATGGCTTGAGGGAAGAAGTAGGTTTGCGAGACTAGGGCTTTTAGTACACATATCTACGAGTTTTGTCCAGCCGGGTATAAGCAACAAGCAGTGTCTGGAGATAAGCAACTTTAGTCCCATGCCCCTTGGCTTATATCCAGGAACGGCAATATGTCAGTTTATATTCCAGAGAACAATCGGCGCGGCGACTTATAAGGGGAGATTTAGAGAACAGAATGAGGGGAATTTTTAGGATAATTAGATTTAATGCTCCTTTCTTGTTAGTATTTCTTGTATTCTTTTAAATAGATGTTTTTCGATATATCCGTTTGATTTTACTGTACCTAGATACCCGATTTTATAATTGTAATATGGCATTATCTCATAATTTATTTTGACCTGAGTCTCATATGGCGATATAGATTTTACTTTTACACTCAAGGTCTCTCTTACGAATTCTGGAATAGGAGGTGCATCTTGCTCATAATAAGAGATTTTTCTCAAGTAAGATTTAATTTTTGAATGTTCAAATTCGCCGTTTTTAGGCTCTAAGTACACCCTTTCATATTTTCCAAAAGATGTGTTGTATACATAGGAGGTTCTAAGCTGTATAATTCCTGACTCTTTGTTCACGTTTTTTGTATCCCAGTTGAGTTCTTCAACCGCTGTAACTGCTGCTAACCAGACATCGTCATAAGGGGCGCTGAATGTGACTGGTTCGTTCTTATAGGTTTCTCTTTTTGGGACATCATAAGGCGTCTCAGCGATACATCCTATGATTAAGAGAACAGGTAAGGATAAACCCAATCTTTTCATGTTATCCTCCTAGTATAAAAATCTATTTCAAGATGCGCCAGCGCCGTTTTGAATAAGAAAAACATAGGAACGGACTTTAACTTGTACCTGTTTTTTCTCTCCATTACACTTAGGGGGCATTACTTGCTATAGTGATTTTACCCATTAGTACATACATGATTTTGCAAGCTCATTGGCACCTTCCTGGTATATGTGAACGCAGAACGGTTGTCTAAGAGCCGTTCTGCCTCTTTGGACAAGAATATCTGCAAGTTGTTTTGCCGCCTGTGGCTTTGGCGGTGAACCGACCGCTTTTGAAGAGGCCTTTACCCAGAAAGATACGGGCGACCTCCATTCGACACCGGTCACACCGGGAAGGCCTTTTACAATGGCTGCAAAGTGTTTTTGAGCCGCTGTAAGGGCATATTCCTCCGAGTCGGCACTTCGGCTAAGACTAAGGGTTAAAAACGAAAAGAAAACGGCGATTATAAAAAGCCTCATTCTCTTCCTCCATGTGATAATTATATGGACAACCCTGCAGGTTACACAAGAGCGGGCCAATTGCAAGACCCACCCCTACATGCGGTGTTTTAAGTTATACATCTTTCCATAAAGGGTTTTATTTTGCAATCCAGCCACCGTCTACAGAAAGCATTGTGCCTGTCATAAATGCCACGTTGTCATCGCATAGGAATAAAACAGCATGGGCGATTTCTTCGGGCTTTCCAAATCGTCCGAGTGATTGGTAAATCGGCTGCAGGGATTTGAGGAATTCCTCGGCGGATGGTACCTCCTTGAGGAATCTCTCTACCATTGGAGTTACAATTGTTCCGGGGCATATTCCATTTACTCGTATCCCTTTGTCTGCGTATTCAAGAGCCATGCTTCTTGTAAGCTGTGTTATAGCCCCTTTTGAGGCATTGTATGCAGCCGCCCCCGGAATTGCCTTTAGTCCTAGTACAGAGGAGTTATTTACAATGCAGCCCTTACCCTGCTTTAGCATGTGTGGAATTGTGTATTTAGACATGAGATAAGTCCCTCTTACATTTATATTAAACACATTATCCCAGTCCTCTGTCGGGGTTTCGTGTGTTACCCCTAAAGGAAGGACACCAGCGTTATTAAAGAGTATGTCAATACGACCGTATTTGTTGATTGCATAGTCAACAGCGGCCTTGCAGTCCTCTTCTTTTGCAACATCGCTTACAATATAGTCAATTTTAAGGCCTTCTTTTCCGGCTTCTTCCACCGCCTGCTTTAAGCTTCTCTCTGTGCGCCCAGTGATTATGACCTTTGCGCCTTCTTTTGCAAAAAGAAAGGCAGTTGCTTTCCCAATGCCCAGGCTTCCACCTGTGATTAGGGCTATTTTGTCTTTAAGCTTCATCGAAAGACGACCTCCTTCTTAAAATAATTTAGAATTATAGAATGGAAACTACTCCTGAATCAAGAACTCTCCATTTAGATGATTTCAGATGAAATCGGATTTTCACGGTCTTATAAACTTGGATTTCTTTGCTCATCGTGGTATCTTCTGAATATTGGCTGAATGGTACTTAGGCCTTATTTTGAATTTGGGCAAAAGGCGAGATCATAAGAAACCGATTAAAACTCTTCTGTGCTCTCAAGAGGCTCTGTAATATTATGAGCGTCTTCTAGTCACCATTAGCATATAATGTTCCACACACTTAGTTAATTAAAATACGGAGGTGCCATATGAGCAATAAAGTGGAATTAGGGGATACAGTTAGATTTAGTTTTGTAGGGAGGCTTGAAGACGGCTCTATATTTGATACGTCCGATAAGCCAATCTCTATCGAGGTTGGGACTGGAAAGCTTATAAGGGGACTCGATAAAGAAATACTGGGAATGACACAGGGTGAAGAAAAAGAGATCACCGTCTCTCCTGAGGATGGGTATGGCTTGGAAGACCCAAGCTTTGTCAGAACAATTCCTCTTGAGGCTTTTAAGAGGAATAACATTGAGCCGCAGATAGGCATGATGCTTAGAACCCCTCAGGGCAATTGTTATGTAACTGGTGTTTCGGATAAAGAAGTAGAGGTCAACTATAACCATCCGCTTGCCGGGAAAACTTTAATCTTTGATATTAAGATTGAAGAGATAATCAAGAAATAGAAATGGTACAAGAGTAGAAGCCAACCGCAACCATATTTAGTTGCATAATCTTTAATCAAAGGGGTGGGGAAGTGTGCTGTTTCTACTTTGAGGTGTGAAGAGATGAAAAAAAGGGTTGAGTTTTACTATGATCTTGGAAGTCCCTATAGCTATCTTGCATCAACTCAGATTGAGAGAATCTGTGAAAAATATGATGCCCAACTAGAATGGAAGCCTTTTCTTCTCGGAGGCGTGTATAAAGAGACGGGAAACCGAGCCCCGCTTGAGGTGCCGAATAAAAAGGCATATATGATTAAAGACTTATATGACTGGGCACTGTACTATGGAGTTCGGCTTAACTTTCCCGATTTATTTCCACTCAACAGCGTAAAGCCAATGCGAGGCGCTTTAGCCGCAAAGGAAAAGGATAAAATCAGTGATTACACCCATCATCTGTTTAGACTCTATTGGGTTGAAGGACGTGACTTAAGTCAAGATGAGATCTTAAAAAGCGCGGTAACTGAGATCGGTATAGATGCAGGCTGGTTCCTTCAAAGGATAGGAGAGCAGTATATAAAGGATAAACTCAGAGATGAAACCGCCGAGGCCGTAAAGCGCGGCGCATTTGGCGCTCCTACGTTCTATGTTGATGGGAAGATGTTCTGGGGAAATGATAGACTGATTTTTGTTGAAGAGTGCTTAAAGGGGAATTTGTAGTTACTAATTGATTTTGTTACGGCTTCTTGGTAAATTCTCTTCACCAAGTCCAAAGGAGAAGAGTGCCAATGTGGTATGACTTTCAATACAAAGGTGGGGAGTATTACGTTGAAGACGTTCCGATAAAAGAGATTGCCGAAGCCGTCGGCACTCCTTGTTATGTCTATAGCAATTCTGCCTTAGAAGGGGATTTTGATGTTTTTCGCGATGCGTTCTCTGATATAAATCCTCTGATCTGCTTCTCTGTAAAAGCAAATTCAAACCTCGCGGTTCTAAGAACATACGCGAATTTGAAGATCGGATTTGATGTTGTCTCAGGTGGGGAGCTCTTTCGTGTCCTTCGCGCGGGTGGAGACCCGTCAAAGGTTGTTTTCTCAGGTGTCGGAAAAACAGAAGAGGAGATGAAATCCGCAATCGAGGTGGGGATTTTGTTCTTTAATGTTGAATCCATTGAAGAACTTCATGTGCTCGATAACGTTGCAAAGGCAAAGGGTAAAAAGGCAAGAATCGCTATTCGAGTAAATCCAGATATTGATCCAAAGACCCATCCATACATCTCTACCGGACTCAAGAAGAGCAAGTTTGGAATTGAGATTAACAGAGCAGTGGATGCTTATAAAGAGGCTGCGAGAATGGGGGGAATTGAAATTGTAGGAATAGATGCACATATAGGCTCTCAGATATTTGAGCTTGAGCCGTTTGTGGAATCGTTAAAAAAGCTCATTGAACTTGGCGGTGCTTTAGAAAAAGAGGGCATCAAAATACAGTACATTGACATTGGAGGTGGACTAGGAATAACCTACAGAGAAGGTGAGATGCCGCCGCATCCGAGGGAATATGCGGATGTGATAAAAAGGGAGATAAGTGGCACCCCATATAAACTGGTTTTAGAGCCGGGAAGGGTGCTTGTAGGAAATGCTGGAATTCTGCTTACTAGAGTGCTCTACGTAAAAAAGGGGGCCTCTAAGAAGTTCGTAGTAGTAGATGCCGCGATGAACGATCTGATCCGCCCTGCTTTTTACGATTCTTACCATGAGATTATTACCGCCAATGAGAGCCTGGGGGATGAAGAAACCGTAGATGTTGTGGGACCTATCTGTGAATCTGGGGATTTTTTTGCAAAAGACCGGGGACTTCCAAAGGTAGAAAGGGGTGATCTTCTTGCAATTCTGAGTGCAGGTGCTTACGGATTCGTGATGTCTTCTAATTACAACACCCGCCCCCGTGTCCCTGAGGTTATGGTAAGGGGAGAGGAGTTTTTTGTAGTGAGGGAAAGAGAAAAGTATGAAGATCTAATTAGAGGAGAGGTTATTCCGGATTTTCTCAAACGAGGATAGCTTAATCCCTGTAACTTGAGCAGAATTATGAAATAAGCAGCACCAGTTCATAGGGTATCATCTTTAATAAGGTCTTCTCCATTCCTTCTTCATATCTATTTTCTGAATAGAAATCAAATTCCTCTTGTAGCTCCATCAGTTTGTTTTTTGTATGTTCAAACACCTCTGGAGAGAGTCTATTTATTGTTATAGGTAAGATAACACCGTGTGAACTGTAATACACCTCAGCAAATTGAGACTCTCCAAATTTTGAATTCCATCTTTCTAGATATTTATCATACGTATAGTCGTTCATTACTATTTCCTCTATTGTTGTCTTTAATCTGAAAAAACTAAAAACAACTGCCGACTTCCAATACGTCTACAGTAGTATGCCATCTCATCGATAAAACACCAACGTATCTAGAAGAATATAAATATTCTCTATCTTAATTTCAAATCCCTGTTATATCACATAGGGTACGAATGTGTGTAACGTATCTCTTGGAATTCTACTATTGTGATTGATAAGATTGACACTCGACTGAATCTTGTGTAATTTTCCCCTCTTATCAAAATCAGCTTCTAATAAAACAAAAATTTGAAGGCTATTGGGTTCTTAAATCGCGTCTTTACGGCTTATTTCACATTTTGGATAATTGGATTTTCGATCCTCACGTATTTCTGTCCAAAGCGCTTTTCGGGACTGACTTTTCTAATCACTCCTGCCTTGGGAGTAATAATGTTCGGAATGGGAGTAACCCTTAAGAAGGAAGACTTCAAAAGGGTGTTTCTGAGACCACGGGATGTGGCAATAGGATTTTGTGCTCAGTACGGTATTATGCCACTTGCGGGGTTTGCACTTGCGAAGGTTTTCAGGCTTGAGCCTCTTCTTGCGGTTGGTGTTGTGCTTGTGGGTTCGTGTCCAGGGGGGACGGCTTCAAACGTAATGACCTATCTCGGACGAGGAGACGTTGCCCTCTCAGTCGCCGTGACATCGGTAACTACCCTTTTTTCCCCTGCTCTTACCCCGCTCTTTACTTATCTACTTGCCGGCGAGTGGACTGCTGTGCCCGTGCTGAAGCTATTTATCTCTACGGTTGAGGTTATTCTCCTTCCTATAGTGCTTGGATTAGTTGTAAGAGGTTTATTTAAAGAAAGGGTTGAGGCTGCGCTTCCCCTTCTTCCCATGATTTCTTCAATTACCATTATATTTATTGTCGGGGTGATAGTAGCGGCAAATGCCGAGTCTATAGGAAGGATAGGTTTTAGATCTGCTCTTGCTGTCATGGTTCACAATATAGTTGGGCTTGCACTTGGCTTTTATATCGCAAGGTTATTTGGAATGGAAATTCCAAAGGCGCGGGCTGTATCAATTGAGGTCGGAATGCAGAACTCCGGCCTTGGAGTTACACTCGCAGCGGCCCATTTCGGAGCCATTGCCGCACTTCCTTCTGCAATATTTAGTGTCTGGCATATCCGTCTCGCTCCTTGCGTGGTGGTAGAGAAGGAGTGATGCTGGTAGTTTATCTAAGAATAAAATGGTACAAAACGCATGACACATTTTGTATTGTTCTATAATTCATGTTTGTCGTGACTAGGTATTTAAACACATGAGTGAATTACCAAAACTAAAGACGGAGATAATCAAATACAAATACCCTCTGCGGGGCTATTTTTTCATAGCGGGAACTGCCTTTTTTACGGCTCTATCTTATGTGTTTGGAAAATCCGTGAATAAGAATTTAAATCCTGAGACTGTGACCTTTTTCTGGTTCTCGGGGGCGGCATTCTTTTCGATGTTTACTGCCATGATGATTCCCTCTCAGAGAAGCGAGCTAAGACACGTAAGAAAGTATTTATCTATATTTATAATGAGCTCCGTGGTGACTGCAATTGGCTCTGCGCTCTGGATTATTTCTCTAAGAACAATTGGACCTCCACTTACGTCTTTTCTTATGAAATCCCAGACCCTCTTTAGCCTGTTTTTGGGAATTGTATTCTTAGATGAGAGATTAAACAGATGGGAGGTGGTGGGAATAATCCTTACGATCGCAGGTGGTCTGGTTGTCGCCTACCAAAGAGAGGTTTCATTGATTTTTGGAACGATGGTGGCTCTTTTTGCGGCGTTTTTTTACTCTCTTTTATCCTTCATTGTAAAGAGATTTGCTCAGCATTTAAATATGCTTACAGTAGCCAACCTGAGGTCTCTTGGAGTAGCGGTTGTGCTCTTTGTTTATCTTATATCTACGGGAAGGTTTCAAACACCGGGGCTGAAGGACTTAGCCTTTATGATTTTGGGTGGGGTGACGGGAGCCTACATTGCAAAGGCGAGTCAATTCGAATCAATCAAGCTTATCGGTGTTTCTCAGTCAACCGCCGTGATGTCTCTTGAGTCTCTTTTCGTCGTTATCTTCTCGTATCTCCTCTTCAATGATCTTCCTTCAGTTATTAAGTTGATAGGTGGTGTAGGGACTTTAATTGGCGTTGTATTTTTGGTCATTTTTCGGGGAGAAAGGACAGATGTGCTTGAGGAATAGGTCTATAGCTCTATATCCGTTTTCATTTTCTTTTTCATTTCGTGCCTCTCAAATGCCAGATCAATCAGCTTTGATATAAGCTCGGGGTATTTTATCCCGCTTACTTCCCAGAGTTTTGGATACATGCTTATCTGAGTAAAGCCCGGAATTGTGTTAATTTCACTCACAAAGATCTCACCAGTTTCTCTTTCGATAAGGAAATCTATCCTTGCCATACCCGCGCAATCTACTGATCTAAAGGCTCTAATGGCATATTCCTGCAACTTCTCTACCATCTCCTTATTGAGATTTGCCGGGACAATAAGTGATGTACCCTCTTCTATGTATTTTGCGATGTAGTCATAGAATTCTCTGTGTGGGATGATTTCTCCGGGAAGGGATGCAATTGGGTCATCGTTTCCCAGGACGCTTAATTCAATCTCTCTTGGATTTTTTACGGCCTTTTCGACTATTATTCTGTGTGAGAATTCGCAGGCAGCATCTATAGCCTCTTCTAATTTATCTTCTGATTTGACCTTAGTTATACCGACGCTTGAGCCCAGATTTGCGGCTTTTACAAAACATGGTGCTCCGACCTCATCGAGGATCTGCCCTCTTATTGTATTTTTTTTTAGTCTCCATTCGTGTCTGTAGAATCCTATGAATTTCACTACAGGAAGTCCCGATTCTCTAAATACGGTTTTCATGATTATTTTGTCCATGCCGACTGATGAGCCTAAGACCGAGGCTCCGACAAATGGAATCCCCATAAGCTCAAATAGTCCTTGTACCGTTCCATCTTCTCCGTAGGTTCCGTGAAGAACGGGGAATAGGACATCAACTCTATATTCTTCTTCAACCCTGTTTGTACAAACTTCGTAAAATACAGGTTTGACTGGATTTAAAGAGGGTGAGAGAAAGGAGTTAGTAAAAACTTCTAACCCCCCGCCCCTTAGCCAACTGTCAACTGAGACCTTTCGCCAAATTCCGTTTTTTTCGATAAAGATGGGAAATATTTGGTACTTATCTGTATTTATATTTCTTATAATTGACCTTGCCGAAAGGAGCGAAACCTCGTGTTCGACCGATCTTCCTCCAAAAATAACCCCAACTATTATTTTAGACAAATTATCTCTCCTAAATTATTTTTCCAATGGCTTACCCCGATAACGGTGGGTTGTCAAGGGAAGGCCAATATGCTTTTTGGTTTTTAAGCTCTGATCTAAAAGCTAGTTTATTTATTTGACTCCTAGGTAAGAGGAGAAACGGGTTCTATGAGCGACTATGATTTTGCGATCTATTTTGATGAGAAAGACCCTAAGGATGTTCTTAAAGACAAACTTCGTGATATAGAAGAATTTATCGAAGCTTCAAAGGGATTAAAATTTGAAGTGATCTACTCATAAGACTTGACAAAATTTAAAAATTTAAATAAAATTTAGACTAGTCTAAATTTTATTTTAGGCTCTACTAAAAATAAATTTAGGTTCATCTAAATGATTAGTCCGACTATTGAGGATTATCTAAAGACTATATATAAGTTGCAGAGACGGCAGGGCAGAGTTAATACCTCTGCCATTGCCGAGAGACTCGCCCTCTCCGATGCTACAGTCACGGCGATGATTAAGAGGCTTGCCAAGGAAAAGTTTCTCAAACACATCTCTTATCACGGCGTTGTGCTTACAGAAAAGGGAGAGAAGATAGCCCTAAGGGTTATACGCAGACACCGTTTGGTTGAGCTCTTTTTGAAAGAGGTGCTCGGACTTGATTGGGATAAGGTTCACGTTGAGGCGGAAAAGCTTGAGCACTTTATATCCGATGAGATATTGGACCGAATGGATTATGTCCTCGGATACCCAAAGACAGATCCGCACGGAGACCCTATTCCTACAGGAGAAGGAGTAATTGAAGAGGTTGAGGAGGGTCGTTCTTTAGCCGATGTGGAGACTGGGAGGACTGTGACGATAAGTTCTGTAAGTGACGGCGATCCGAAGAAACTCAGATTTATGGCTGAGCTAGGGTTATTTCCAAAGGTCAAGGTGCGTATAGAGGATAAGTCTCCATTTGAAGGGGATCTATTTATAAAAGTAGGCTCATCCGAGCACCGCCTACCAAGGGATGTGGCAAGGAGCATATACGTTACTCAAACCGCGGAGGGCGGATGAAGCCTGTGCATCTGGATAATCTTACTGATCTTCTATAGTACTAGAGGACTGGTCACAAGGAGATTCAATGTCGAGGCTTAGTACCCATTCTCATCATCAACAGCGCTCATTGGCAGAGGTTCATGAATCGGTGCGTATTCCCAGTGCCAGTTCATGGTGGCGCCATTGGCTTGCATTTAGTGGACCGGCTCTTATGGTTTCGGTGGGATATATGGACCCAGGCAACTGGGCTACTGATCTAGCTGGAGGAAGCCGATACAACTATAAACTCATTTGGGTGCTTCTTATGTCCAACCTGATGGCAATACTTCTTCAGAGCCTGTCAGCCAGGCTGGGAATTGTTGGTCGTCGTGATTTAGCACAGTCAAACCGTGAAGAGTATCCAACACTTGTTAATATCCCGCTCTACATCCTCGCTGAAATTGCCATCACTGCGTGTGATCTTGCAGAGGTACTTGGTTCTGCCATTGCTCTCAATCTACTCTTTGGATTGCCGCTTTTATACGGTGTCTTACTTACAGCTCTGGACGTATTGCTGTTGCTTGCCTTATCTCGATTTGGTATCCGAAAGCTCGAAGCCCTAATCTTATCTCTAGTGACTACAATTGGTGTGGGTCTCCTTATTGAGATTTTTCTAGCCAAGCCGGACTGGGGAGGAATTATAAGTGGGTTTGCTCCCTCACTGCCCGATAAAAATGCTCTTTATATTGCTATGGGTATTCTAGGGGCGACGGTAATGCCACATAACATATACTTGCATTCTTCCCTTGTGCAGACGCGCCGAATTGGATATGACCGCGATAAAATCAAACAGGCAATCCGTTGGAATACCATTGATTCAGCCTTGGCTCTCAACATTGCTTTCTTTGTAAATGCTGCAATTCTCGTCATGGCTGCTGCTGTATTCTATCGGAACGGGCACTATGACGTAGCCGAAATAAAGGATGCTCATCGCTTGCTTGAACCACTTCTAGGGGTGGCCATTGCGCCCTTTGCCTTTGCCATTGCCCTTTTGGCCTCCGGTCAGAGTTCTACGATTACCGGTACATTGGCTGGTCAGGTTGTCATGGAGGGATACCTCAACCTACGCATTCGTCCCTGGCTTCGTAGATTGATCACACGGCTTCTGGCAGTGGTTCCAGCTACAGTTGCGATTTGGTATTTTGGCGAAACCTCTACTAGTTCTCTTCTGGTACTGAGCCAGGTGGTGCTGTCATTGCAACTCCCATTTGCCATTATTCCACTGATTCACTTTGTATCCGACAGGCGCCGTATGGGTGAGTTTGTCTCTCCAAATTGGCTTCGTATAATTGCCTGGATAGCGGCGGCTATTATTGTTTTTCTTAATGTGAAGCTGGTCATAGACCAAATTAAAGATTGGCTATCGAGTGCAGGGGGGCATGACTGGGCGATTGAGATAACTGCTATACCGCTAAGTGTAGCAATTGGGTCTCTGCTTATGTATATAACCCTTCATCCATGGATTAAGAGGGTCAGGGTGCCATGGGTTGGAATCCACGGCCCGATATCAACCCCTAAAACGGTTTTACCGCCACTGCATCCATATCGGCGTGTGGCAGTGGCTCTTGATTTCTCCGGTGGGGAAGAGAGGCTATTGGCTGAGGCAGAGCGCATTGTGCGTGGAAATAAAGCAAGGTTATTTTTACTTCATGTGGTTGAGAGCCCTGCCGCTTTAGCGATGAGGCAAGAGGCTGCCGATGATGAGACACTCAGTGACCAGAGGCGACTCGAAGAGCTTACACACAAATTGTATGAGATGGGAATTGATGTGGAGTGGCGATTGGGAACCGGAAGCCCTGCCTCAGAACTGGCTCGAATGATTAATGACCTCAATGTTGATCTTGTGATTCTGGGCGGTCATGGCCATTCCGGGGTCTCTGATATTCTCCACGGTACGACTGTAGAGAACCTACGCCATCGAATCCAAGCCAGTGTCTTGGTTGTACCGTTAAAATCGTGATCGAGGTGTGAATTTAATTATATCGTCGTAAATTTTTGCCCCTTCTGCGGAAAGCCACTTTCAAGAGGTCTCTGGTTCGCCGAGAAAAAGAGATGATCTCCTATAGAGGTATTATCTCTACTATCACTCTATTTTCTTCTCTGCGTCTATCACTGTATTTTAGCTCTGAGATCTTATTTGAAAGCTTTTTGTCTTCCACCATCTTGGCGCGTCCATTTATCTTCTCGCCGTTTACTTCAACTATGACAAAAGGGTTAGCGAGTATATTCTTGAACCAATCTCCATCCGCCGTTCTTCTTGACGCATAGAGTTTTCCATTGTAGAGAACAAAGCGCAACTCCACTGTACGCTCTTTTCCAGTTACTCTCCCTATTGTGGTTAGATTTCCTATGAAACTCGAGCCGTTAGGTATATTTAGTTTCATCGCTTTTAATAATACCATTTCTATCGTAAGCTAAGTATTTTTTCTAGAAGTGTTGGTATAGTCTTTAAAAAGCTAGAGTTTAATAAAGGAAGCTAAAAAATAGGAGGCAGATTTTGACAAAGTTTCAAAAAGAGATAATGGATATGGCTAGGGAAAGGGAAAAAAGGCGTGAGAAGGTAGAATCTGTAGATAGTGTGGATGAGACCTACGAGGCTAAAGAGGCTATGGATGAATTTTTCGGCCTGGCGAAAGCAGCTGTAAGCGCATACAACGAAGGCTCAGGCAAAAAGGTGATTTCCATATATAGGCTTCCACAAGAGCTCTTGACTTTATTTCTCAATCTACCCGGAAAGAGGATGGGCTTTTGCATTATAGGTCCTGAGAGGTTTGTTGTTTTTCTCAATGATATACCAAATGGGATTCTGGTTTTAGGTCAGAAAAAACAATCTGCAGCAACTGTGGGGCAGATTCTCTCAAAGGCAAGACAGCTTATTAAAATTACATGCCTAAAATCGGCAAATGGTTTTATTTTTAAAGACAATACCGGAGCTACCTTAGACCGAGAGGATATTATGAAACACATTATCAGCTGGGTATCTGAATAGAACGGGCTCTTCTTATTGAAGCATTGTGAAGATAAATGCAAGATTTGCGAAGTAGGTGCTAAAGGATTATATCTACATCAATTTTAGTATAAGACATGCGTAAGTGATACGAGAATCAGGATTGAAGCAACAAGGCCAATAATAGCCAGTATGTAAGTTGCTCCCTCCCTTTCGTGTTCTTCCATTTTCCATTCCATTACGAAAAGCTCCCCGAGGAGAGAGGAATTTTTCTTATCTCTTTTCTCATACTTTCCCATGGGCCTTCAGTATAACAAAGTCTTTACTTTTGTAAAGTATTCAAATCTTTCTTACTTGAATTGTTAAGTGTTTTGCGTTAGAGTGTAAAACTAATGATTGAGTACTCTATGCCGCTTTTTAGACCTCCCAGTGAAGCAAAGAGCTTCATACTTCAGGCAACCATCGGCTGCTCTCACAATGAGTGTACATACTGCGCAATGTACCGAAAGGAAAGTCAGAGATTCCGCATACGTCCGATGGATGAGATTAAGGCGATTATTGATGAGGCTTCAGAGAATTATGACTTTGATCGGGTCTTTATTGCCGATGGAAACGCCCTTGTAATTCCTCAAAAGAGACTCGTAGAGATTATGGAATATTTAAATAAGAAATGTCCGCGCCTAGAGCGGATTAATATGTATGCAAATATTGGAGATGTTCTGAGAAAGGGAGTTGGGAATTTAAGAGTTTTAAGGCAACTTGGCCTTCAGATGGTCTATATTGGATTTGAAAGTGGCGATGAGGTCGTTCTTAAAAGAATCAAAAAGGGGGCCAACTACGAGCAGACTGTAATGGCGTGTAGGATGCTAAAGGAGGCGGGAATTAAAAACTCGGCTATGGTGCTCCTTGGCATCGGCGGGGTGGATAGAAGCCTTGAGCATGCCGAAGCAACGGGAAGGCTTCTTACGGATACCGATCCAGAGTACGTAGGGGCACTTTCGCTCCAGATTCGCCCGGCTGCTCCAATATACCAGGAGTGGCTAGAAGGTGGATTTCAGCTTCCTGATAAGTTCCAGATGATAAAAGAGCTTGAGATTATAGTTGAAAACACAAATCTCACAGACGGATACTTCTTTTCAAACCATATCTCTAACTATCTTCCTATTAAAGCAAAGTTTCCAGAGGATAAGGAAAGGGTCTTACAAGAAATACGAAAGGTTTTAAAGAACCGAGATGAGTCAGTGCTTCGCCCTGATTATTACAGGGACGTGATTAATCAATATTAAGGAGAAACCAGATGAGACGCATCGCAACTGTTTCACCCGTGTGGGGATGTAGTGTTGAAGACCTTCGAGCCCTTGCACGAGAGGCCGAAGCCGGAGAATTTGAGGCGATATTTTCTCCTGAGGTTCCACCCTATAGCTCCATTTCAAATGCCCAGGTCTTTGCTGAGGTAACATCAAAGATAAATGTTGGCACGTGGATTGCCAATATATATATGCGCCACCCCGTTATGTGTGCTGCTGAAGCCCTTACAGTTCAGGAGGTCTCTGGCGGGCGTATGGTACTTGGACTGGGTGTTAGCCATAAACCCGTAAATGACCGCTTTGGAATTGATATGAAAGACCCAATTGAAGAGATGCGTAAATACGTTGCGGCGGTAAGGTCGTTTGCCGATGGAACCTCGCCGGCTCTTACTATAAAAAGGGAGTTAAAGCCGTTTCCTATATATATTGCGGCGCTAACTGAAAAAACAGCAGAGCTGGCAGGAGAGATAGCAGATGGTTTTATGTCTTATCTTGCGACTCCGGAATATATTCTGAAATTAATCGGTGCTATGCGTAGAGGTGCCCAAAAGGCCGGACGGTTTCCCGATAAAGTGGATGTTACAAATGGAATCCCTTGCTTTATTTCGGATGATCTCGAATCTGCACGTAAAGCTGCAAGGCGAGGGCTTGCGGGATATGCAAGGCTTCCATTTTATCAGCGCATGATTAAGAACGTTGGATTTGGTGATGTTGTTGAAAGGATAAAATCCGGTGTAAATCCTGCCGATGCACTCTCTGATGAACTACTAGATGCCGTAGCGCTCTTGGGACCGGCAGAGAGGTGTCGGGAGAAGCTCGGGGCCTTTAGAGCTGCAGGTCTTCGGCTTCCCATAATCGTGCCGAGCCCTGTCGGCAAACAGAGCAATGTCGAAGTGATGAAGAATGTGGTTAAGGCATTTGCGGACTAGTTGATCTTAATATAGATTGAAGGAGTCAATTCGTTTAGTTTTGTTGAAAACAAAAAGATAAGAGCAAAAAAGAAATCCGAATCTCCTCCATCCCTTACAACCACATGGATGTTATAAACTATAGCCATAAAAGATGCAATTATCTTCTTGTTCTTCCACTTCCTCGTCTCACAAATCCATCTCTTACCATAAATTCCCATCCATTTTGAAACCATATAGACCATATATGCTAAGATTCTATTACAACTCTTAATACTACCTCTACGTCTGCCTAACCCCTCCTGGAGATAACTATCTCCAAGACCTTACCTAAAGGCCTATTTATCTGATTACCTGTTATCCGATTAGATGCCCTAGAATATGTTGAATAATTCTGTACCCTCCTCCCTTTTTATTTGCTTTCGGTTGAAACTTATTAGTGGTTCTGATGTTTATCCTTCCTTGAGATAGTTCCCCTTATTAATTTTATCTTAAGGCAAGCTTTTTTATCCTTGCAACTGAACAAAATTTTCATTAATAAAATTTTACTTGACTTTACTTTTTAGGTTGTTTTATAATTGCGCTGAGAGGAATAAAAAAGAGAATGCTGAAGCATAATTGATTAGCTCCTGTATCCAGAATAAAAAGGGTTTTTAACACTGCTCTCTATAATTCTTATACTTCTACTTCGCTCACAAAATCAACCATAGAAAAATCATAGTTCTCCTTCTTGGTTGAGGCGTTTCTATTTTGGAATCACCGGATTGAAATGGGAATCCAGTGCCATGAACCATTTGGATTTGGTCAATCTCACAGCGTTGATGGAACTCACCAGCGGTAGACCCGAAATTATAGTCGGGTTAATAGATGGGCCTGTCGTTATGAATCATCTCGATATTGTGAGTGAAAATATACGTGAGATTCCTGGAAAGCTCTCTGGTACATGCGCTCAAGCGAGCAGCGCCGCCTGCATGCATGGGACCTTTATAGCGGGTATCCTGTGCGGGAAGAGGAATTCGCCAGCCCCGGCAATATGTCCAAACTGCACACTGCTTGTACGTCCCATTTTTGCGGAGACGGCATCGGGGAATGGAAAGAAACGTATCGGGCTTGTCGAAACTATGCCAAGCGCAACTCCCGAGGAACTCGCGGAGGCAATCATTGATTGTATTAATGCTGGCGCACACGTGATAAATTTGAGCGCCGCGCTTGCGCAACCATCTACCAAGGGTGAACACAAATTGGAACAGGCTTTGGATTATGCTGCAAGGTGCGGCGTTATAATCGTTGCGGCGGCTGGGAATCAGGGAACGATAGGAAGTTCTGCTATCACACGCCATCCCTGGGTCATTCCGGTTGTTGCATGCGACATTCAGGGCAGACCAATTAGTTATTCGAACTTGGGAAGTTCTATTGGAAGAAGAGGACTAAGCGCGCCCGGTGAGGGCGTTATGAGCCTCGGAGCCGAGGGTAAACCGCTCACATTGGGAGGAACGAGTGTCGCCGCGCCTTTTGTAACAGGTACTATTGCGCTCTTGTGGTCTGAGTTTCCATCCGCGAATGCCGCTCAGGTGAAACTCGCCGTAACACAGACATACACATCACGACGACCTGCGGTTGTTCCTCCATTGTTGAACGCTTGGGCGGCGTATCAAATAATGAAGGCTCGTTCGTTACGAAAAGTAAAAGATATTTAGGTCTAATCTGCTTTGCTAAAAATAGCTTTAAAAAAGAGGAAACAATCATGAATATGCCGGGATTCATGGCAGAAGCTTCTCTTTACACATCAACTAAATCCTATGCAATGTCGTCAGAAAGCGTCACTACAAGAGGCGAAGTGGTTGTTGAACCTCAGTACTGCGGACCCTGTATAAGTGGGCGACGCCAATGCGGCGCTTATCAATGGGAATGTGGTTACGTTTGCGACACAACATGTATTTTTGGTAAAGAGCTATGTTGTCAATATGTTTGTAGTCAGGGTTCGTTTCATACATGGTCTATACCGTGTGGACTACCTTTTCCACGTCCTGCCTTGCCAAACACAAGTATTGGGTAACATAGATGGCCTATTTTTATTAAAGATTAATCCGGGGGATGAATGCCATGAAAAAGAAAGAGGTGATGGATAGCCAATTGGATAAGAGTAAACGCCAGCCTTACCGGGTTCGTCTCCCTGGTTTTGTCAGGGATGAAGAAATTGGCCTTGGTGATGTCATCAAACGAGCCACGTCTGCAGTCGGAATTAAGCCGTGTGGTGGGTGCACGCGCCGTGCCGCCGCGCTGAACCGATGGATGATTTTCTCCGGCAGGCGTTAAATGTAGGGGCGCATTGGGATGCGCCCTGTGTTGAATGGTTATACAGAGCCTTTGAAATATACCCAAAAGGAGGAGAAATATTATGGAGCAAAATAAGGAAGTAAAGGAACAGCCGGGAGATCAAATCACAAATGTGAAAGACACGTCGGTAGTTACACTGTCTCCTGGCAATGATCGTACAAAAACGACTATCTCACCGCAGACCGATGGGGGAAACTGTCCCACTTGTGGAGGCGGAGCTAATTCTATGCCCCCTTCTTATGTTTACACGCTGGGCAGGGTTGAAGCGCGTTTTCCGCGGCTCTCGGTAGAAAAGGAATTTGCACAGGCCACCGGACGAGGAGACACAGCCGGGCTTACAGACAGGCAGGCGCTTCACAAGGTTCTATCTGAGCGGCATAACCGCTACCTGGTGCGCCAGTTATGCTGGGTTTTTACCATTGAGGGTTTAGAAACCTACATCCTGATACCGCGTGACCCCGCAGACTTTGATATGCTGGTGGAAGCCCTCCGTCCTGCTCCACGTCCCACAGATGTTGATGTGGTTATCGGTATGAGAGGACCAATCGCACCGCCTGAAATGTGCAACGGGCTTATGGTTCCCATTGTCGCATTTGATCAGATGTATTCATTCGATATTGATTCGCTAATCAAATCTATTCCTCGACCAAAGGAGATTGCCGCAAAGGAGTTTACACTGGCGGCTGAGGAGCTATTTATGAGAATCATGCAAATGGCTGATAATGCAGGCGCAACGGATGAACATCGCGCTCTAAACTATCTGGTAGTCCGCTATCCAGCAATCTACGCAACTGCTGCTGAGGCTTTCGGACGGAACTCTTCATTGACTGGGGTGGAGGTTCGCCCTTCACCCCTAAGCGGTACACGCAAAATCGTTGAAGTCATCTTCTCATTCACAAACCGCAATACCGATGTCACCGAGAAGTACTTTGTTCGTGTTGATGTGACTGAAGAGTTTCCATTCCTAGTTACAAAGATGTCGCCGTACTATGATCGTTAAAATCAATATAAAAGGAGGTGAATGGAATGAGTAAAACAAATTTACCAAGATTTACCGCAGATGCCTCTCTCTACAGAACGAGCACCAGTTACCGGTCTACAGCGAAAACTTACGGGAGTAGGGAGCAGCAAGTTATTTCCCAGTTAAGCTGGGGCGATATTGGGGATTTCTTCAAGTCGTTAGGAGAAAAGTTATTACATGCAGGTTGCAAAGCGGCGTGCGCCACTGCTGGGGGTGCAATTACCGCCGGTTGTGTTACAGGAAGTGAAGGAACGGCATTGCCCGAGTGTATCGCAGCCGGTGCAGCGATAACGTCTACTTGCCAGGAACTCTGCGATTAGAAATAGCGTACGGGACTTTGCGGAAAAGGTTAAATGCGCGTCACCATCCGGCACAGTTGTGAACTGCTGCAGAGTTTAGTATGTGGGTCTCGGGCTAGGCCCTCGCCCGGCGACTTGGGAACAACTTTTATGTTGCCTACGGTTATGGCGGTTCCACTTAGTGGCCTCTGCAAAATTGGTGATGTTATCTTTTCTCGCCTAAATCGCCGGACGGGGGTCATGGAGCTGGGCCTTGTCTGAGTGGACGTGACGTAAGAGTCTCCATTCCTGGTCATTAAAATGCCGGTGTATTACGGTCATTAAACATAAAAAATAGGAGGTATATATCATGAACATGCCTAAATTTACCGCAGAAGCCTCGCTTTACAAGGCAAGCAAGCTCTACTGTATGGTCGCAACTCTCGAAACTATAGGGGTAATCACCACACCTTATGTGC
The DNA here is from genome assembly GCA_964389705.1 of uncultured Spirochaetia bacterium. Classification (GTDB taxonomy): domain Bacteria; phylum Desulfobacterota_D; class UBA1144; order Nemesobacterales; family CSP1-2; genus PSLL01. Next base: position 12,859 of record CAYMEO010000009.1, on the reverse strand, counting down.
AAATTAGCCGGGCTACCGGCCCATACGGACCTATAGGATTGCCTGGTCAAGACTGTTACGGGGCGTGTTGGCACATCTGTATGACTTTTGGTGGTGGTTCTAGTTGGTATTTTGGCCAATGCATGCAAAATTGTCAGAGTACATGTAGTGAACCTTCATTTATTGCCCGGCTATGATCTGAGTGTACAGGATAACTGAGAAAGGAGGTGTGATATGAATATACCGGGATTTACCGGTGAGGCTTCGCTTTATAAATCAACCAAAGGCTATGCAGTGGCTCCCAATCGCGCCCCCTTGAGAGGAGGTGCGGTGGTTCCTGCCTTGATGAATAAATTGTGCTGGGATAAAACGACCAGTACATCGAAAATTTGGGGTCTAACTTTTCAAACTGACTGCCAAATATGCCAATGGTTTACATATACAAGGATCTGTCCTCAACCGCCCGCCTGCTCTTGGGGTTGGGTGCCGGCAGGTGATCCATGGAGCGACTGTATTAGCAGCTTGATGGCGATTGATTAAATTGAGACTGCGGCGGTTTGTACGGTGCTGCTTGTGTGAGCAGGATAGGTGGTGACAGGTACAGCCTGCTTAGGGATATACAACCCTTTTGTGCTTGGCTCGGAGACAACTCTAAATAAAAGGAGGTAAATAAAATGAGTAAAACGAATTTACCTGGATTTACTGCAGAGGCTTCACTCTATAGCAGAGGCGGCCATTATTACGTGGTCCCAATGACGGAGTTGGGGCCTCAAGCCGTGTTCCTCAGTCAAACAATGGGTGGAGGGACTGGAGGGCAAAGGGTGCCTGGGGGAGTGTGGCAGTGCTGGTATATTTGGGGTTGTTTCATCTGTTGTACCCAGTCATGGTGCTGGTATATCTGCCGCGTAGAAGCGGCTTCTTTCAATGCCACCGCCATTCAATAACCAGGGTGTTCCGGATTTGTGAAATCAAAATTAAGATGGAAGGAGGAAAATGGAATGAGAAACAAGCCGAACAACATGCCGGGGTTTACTGCGGAAAGATCGCTCTATAGGGTGAGCGGGTGTTATCAGCTTATGAAGGAGGGGGCCGGCTATATGAACAGCCAGGAAATAGTTCCACAGTTTTCTATGAGGGCATTTGTCTGTGCGGCATTAGCAGCCGCTATACTCGCCGGGCAGGAGGAGCTGGCACCTGTTGCAGCAAACTACTGCGGCATCTTAGCGTAATTGGGTTTCGTTCTCAGTTGTCATGATGTTGCTCTACTACATTGGCGAGGTCAAGAAATTTAAGATGAAAGGGGGTGAATGAAATGAAAATTCCAGGATTTACCGCAGGGGCTTCGCTCTACAATGAATGCAAGGGGGCACTATCAGTCCGTATCGGTGCGGAGTTGCGTTAACGGAGGGCAAAGAGTCATTTCTCAGCTTTCTATTGACCCGTTTCCTATATCGCAAGTTTTAGGGCTTCTTGATGACCTCGGAAGCGCGATTTGTAGAGGTTTTTGCTATCTCGTCTGGGTCAACTGTTTGGATAACTGCGAAGGGACGCTCGAAAACCCAAAACCATCTACCAACTGTATTATTTGCGATCAGAATTACAATGCGTGTCTCCAACGGTGCGGCTGACTTCTGACACCATACATTAGCCATATGAATGAGTGGGGCTGAGACGAAGGCGTCAGAGACTAACCGTAGCTTTTTAACCTTTTAGAGTCGTTTGGTGAATAACGTGGCTTTCTCTAAGTGCCTTCCGCCTGATCTTTCCATTTGCCGTTTTGGGGAGTGACTCAACGAATACTATCTCTCTGGGGCACTTGTACTTGGCAAGACGGCGATGTGTATAGTCCAGAAGCTCCTGCTTCAGTTTTTCTGATTGATGTCCTTCTTTAAGAACAACAAACGCAGTTGTGATTGTTTTATCCTCTACAAGGTTTATCCCGGTTACTGCGCATTCACTAACTGCCGGATGCTCATTCAGAACCCTCTCCACCTCGAATGGAGAGACTCGATACCCGAAAGTAGTTATTATGTCGTCTTCTCTTCCCACAATCCAGAAATACCCATCCTCATCCTTGTAGAAGAAATCACCGCTCACAAACCAGTTTCCACGAAACATCCTTTCGGTTTCCTGGGGTTTCTGCCAGTATCCGAGCATAATTCCCGGATCATCCTTGGGAGTAGCTAGAACCCCGGTTTCCCCCACACCGACCTCTTTTCCATCTTCGTCAATTAGTGTAGAACGATGCCCCGGCTGCGGCTTTCCAGGTGAGCCGGGCTTTATAGGCATTCCGGGCATGTTTGAGAGATAATAACTAAACTCGCTCATTCCGAGTCCATCATAGAGTTCTATTCCCAGTTTGTTTTTCCAGGAAAGAAATAATTCCTCGCTTAGGTGCTCGCCCGCGCTCAGGGCATGGCGGAGGCTTGAGAGGTCGGGGTTAATTTCATCCGATACACGAATCATTTGGCGATAAACCGTAGGAACGGCCATAAATACGTTTACACGGTATTTAGAAATCAGCTCAAAGAATTTCTTCGGATTGTGTTCTCCCCCGTAGATTACAGTTGTGCAGCCGTGACGCCATGGGTCAAGACAGCCGGTGCCCAGCGTATATGTCCAGTTTAATTTCCCCGCGTGCATAACAATATCGTTGGGTTTTAGGGATTGCCAGTAAGTAGCAGCAGGATCATGTCCAATAAGGGCGCGTTGCGCATGAACTACGCCCTTTGAAAAACCTGTCGTGCCGGACGTATAGCATATATATGCCATGTCATCCGCTTTTGTCTCAGGGACTTCTAAACTCTCAGGGCTTTGATTTACCAGTTCCAGAAAATCTACGCATCCAGAAGGAACGGAGTTCCCAACTATAAGCGCATGTTTAAATTCCCTGTGCCGTCCCCGGTTTATTTCCACAGCCTCGTACAATTGAGCCGTAGTAATTACACCCTTTGCTCCACTGTCGTCGAGTAAATAGCCAATTTCTTCAGACGTGAACATAGTGCTTGTCGGAATCGGAACAGCACCAATCTTTATGGCTCCCAGGAAAGCGAAGGGGAATTCCGGAATGTTAGGGAGGCGTATGAGGAGACGGTCGCCTTTTTGAAACCCAAGGGAGAGCAATGCGTTTCCTATCCGATTTGTAACGCCTGCAATTTCGGCGAATGTGAATTTTCTCGTTTCGCCCTCTTCATTTTCCCAGTACAGAGCGACCTTATTCCTGTGTGATTCTCTTTTTGCGTGTTTGTCCGTACAGTCACGACCGATGTTGTAGTGCGGGGGAATCTCCCATTTCCATGAGCGACATAGATTTTCGTAATTGAATTCCATCCTAAATTTCCAGAGCGGTTTTTCAGACAACTAATTAGCCACTAACAAAATGATGCAGGATATAAAAACATCATGAATCTTGTATCGCCTTATATTCGTGTTCATTCGTAGCTAATACATAGAAGTTACATTGATTGTATGGAATTTCAACATTTGAGTATGCTAATGAAAAACTAAATTGGTAAGGAAAAGTCGGGGAGGTAATGGACAAAGTACTCAAGGTGTCATTCCCGTATGTATTTATTTAACGGGAATCCATATCCACCGAGTATTACCGGATTCTCGCTTTCGCAAGAATGACGACATAATCTACTGGCTCTTTACCAGATTAGGCCCTTAAAAAGGGTTCATCTTGTCTGACCTGCGTTCATGTTAGCGCCAATCATCGATGATGTAGACATTAGGGCGATTGTAGCCGGGATTATTGGGCCTGTGCATTGCGACGCCCTGCATGTCAGCGCGGAAGCCCCGCGCTATCATCCTGTTATAAGCCTTATGGCGACCTGTATTGACCCCGGCAACGAGACGCGACATACCCTTCGAGAGGGCCAGTGCCTCACATGCATCCAGAAGCCGATCAAAAACCCGCCCCGCATTTGATCCCGATCTCACAGCCCCGAATTTGATATAGCATGCACCGCTTCCCGCCTCGGTGCCTGATCCGCAGTGACAGACAGCCAGCCCGACCAGTTTAGAGTTATCCCAGAGCAGCACAGTGTCGCCGAGTCGCTGGGTATAGACAGCCCGGATTTCCCGCTCCACATCTAGTCCATCGTAGATGGTATTGGTCAGTTCATGGCAGGCATTCAGGCATCCTCCTCGCTCACTCTCCGGCACCTCAGAATACATTGACCACTGAGGCACATCTGCTTTCCGCTCAATGGGCTTTGACATGACCTTGGTGAGAAAACGCGGCCAAAAGCCAAACTTATGATACAGGTGTATGTGCTTTGAACTCTGGGCAAAAGTAAAGAGACCTATATGCTTTGTCCCCCATTTGGAGAAAAGCTCCATTATCGGCTCCATCAGACGCTTGGCGATGCCACGATCCCAGAGGTCTGGATGTATCGTTAAAGGTCCGAAGAACCCCACACTGCCCCAGTTGGTTGCAAAGTTGGAACCGACAATATCACCACCAATCTCAGCCCCAAAGGCGGCGGTCGGATCGGCTAACCAGCGCGTTCGAATGTAATCTCGATCGTGGAAAAACATCATCGGATCAGGCAAGCCGAGGAATGTACCAAAAGCGAGATGAAATATACGCTTGGCGGTGGCCAAGTCACTTTCTTGAAGTGGGTGAATAGTGATATTCGTCATTCCGGGTGGTTGTTGAGTTTCCATTAATTGTCTCCTTTCTTCGTTTTCTGAAGGACGGCTCTGACCTATTTCGCGTGTGGTGGGATCATGCCGAGTTGCTGCATTATGCCCAGCCTGCTCTGTTCACTCCATCTTTCTACAATCTTGCCACCAGCGATACGATATATTGCAATCCCTGTCATTGTCAACTGCTTGCCGGTGGGAGGAATGCCGAATAAATCACCGGTGTGTGCCACGCGCTGTAATACGGACTACAACCTTATCTCCTTCGGCAATCATGTCTTCAATCGTGTGATAGCCGTCAGGGGTGGCATTATAGAAAATGGCAAAAGATTGCTTGACGCCTTCGAGACCGGGAGCCAATCCCGGAATGGGCGGAGGATTATGGTCAGCCAGGTTGGGGGCGAAAAACTCATCCATTGCAGCCAGATTCCCCTTGTTCGTTTCCTCGTATAACCATCGGATGATTTTCTTGTTTTCCTCTGTTGACATAATATTATACCTTTACCTCAAGGTGGTACTTAGGGGCAAGCGCCAAGAGCTTCTCAACAGTTGCTGGATTGAAAGGAAGCGGAGAAGATTTTTCTATCGCTGGTTCACCAATCTCTTCAAATAGTTTTTCAAACCCCGCGGGTGTGATAACCACCAGAAATCTACCTGGTACTGTTCCAATGTTTTTGAACGTATGGAGCGTGCCCTTGGGAATGTAAACAAACGATCCAGTGGTGGCTGTGAACGTACGGTCACCGTGCAAGAACGAAAATTCTCCATCGAGTACGTAGAACGCCTCGTCTTCGCGATGGTGAATATGTGGGGGCGGTCCGTTTTGCGGTTGTGAGAGAACTTCTATGACCGCATGCGTTCCATCAGTATTCTCGCTCGCTACTTTAAACGTGTACAAATCACCCAGTACCCAGAACGACTTGCCTTCACCCGATAGGAATGCAATTGTCATGGCATTTCTCCTTTTTTGTTTTGGCATAAACCTACTCTGCCGACTTGATTTACTTACTATTTATCTAAATGTTAATCAACAAATAACACACCACTCTACCAGCATGTATGATGGCACTGGATGTACTAAAATTTTCATACCTAAATGCTATGGCTCTCCAAGCACATCCTTTATTACTACAGCCAGATCGAGAAGCGCGCGTCCGCCATCACCAGCAAAGGATGAGCCGTGCATTGTCGCAAGCGTCTTCGGCTTGAGGGCAGCCAGCCTCTGAAGGATTCGATCCGTCTGCGGCGTGTAGGGCATGTAGTTCGCCAGAGGGGTCTTTTGCATATCCTGTAGTGCCTTTCGTGCTCGCCCAACCACGTCCGACCCGGTCAGCGGCTCGACATCACCAAAGTGATGAAAGAGGTCCGAGCAGAGTAGCGTTTGATTTGTCTCCTCGAATAATAACCCAGAGTCCCAACCATGTGGGAGGTGCACAGTCGAGCAGAACCGGAAACGGTGCTTGCCTGTGGTCAGCATTTCATTGTCAGCCATTCCTCGCGCTGGCCGGATCGCGAAATCGTTCACACTTACGAGCGCTCCCACTACGGTGCATACTGCCTGTGCTGACGGCGCCACCTCGAGCCACTGGTTCAGCGAGCCGCATTCATCCGACTCGAAGTGGCTAAAGCCAATCCAGTGTATACGCGACGGATTGATAATAGTTGCTACCGCATCGTGTAACGGTGAAAACATTGTCTTATAACCAGTGTGAAAGAGCAGTGGTTCATCGTCCATCACGAGGAAATGATTGAACTGCAGGTCATACTCAGGGACGTATATTGAGATTCGGTATACATCAGGGGCAATTTCATTAATTTTTGACATAGGTTTCTCCTTACTAATAATTTTCATGTACGAATTCTTCCCATTCCTATTGTCCCAAAAGGGATATACACTTGTCAAGGAGAATTTTTCTCCCGTCTGCCAACTTACATTTTGTGTTATTCTATCTTCATTGTTTAAAACCCTCAAAGGAGAACGATGAATTTGGAAAATCTTAATCGTAATATTGAAGAAACCTGGAAATACCATAATGCGACTAAACATTCTTACATGAGCGTCCGTACAAGTACGCATTTTCTTGACTGGG
>CAYMEO010000009.1:0-6040 GCA_964389705.1 uncultured Spirochaetia bacterium | reverse complement strand
GCGACTAAACATTCTTACATGAGCGTCCGTACAAGTACGCATTTTCTTGACTGGGACAATCAGCCATCTCCATACAAGGTTTATCTTGATGTGAAATCTATTCCACTGCCTCGAGACTTTCCTGAGTTAAAGATGCCCATGATTGAAGCTATATCCACTGTATTAGGAGATTCCAAAGAGGAATCGCTACTGAGTCTTCTGGACTTAGCAAACATACTTTTTCATTCTGCAGGAGTTATACGAAGGAAGACGTTTCCCGGCGGAGCCAGTTTCGATTTTCGTGCTGCAGCCTGTGCGGGCGCTCTCTATCCAATCGAGATTTATGTTGTGTGTAAGGATTTACCGGATTTAGAGGCTGGGGTCTATCACTTTAGCCCACGTGATTTTGCTTTAAAGGAGATAAGAAAAGGCGACTGGAGGGGTGTTCTTGCAAGTGCAACGGGTGATGAGGATTCGGTTAAAAGGGCTCCCCTTATTCTAGTTTACACGGCAATTACTTGGCGAAGCTCATGGAAGTATCAGGCCCGCTCATATCGTTATCATTTTTGGGATGCGGGAACTATAATCGCAAACACGCTTGCCATCTCTACTGCCTATAACACGCCCGCAAAGGTCGTAGCGGGTTTTGTTGACAAAGAAGTGAATAACCTCCTTGGAATTGACGACGGTAAAGAAATAAGCTTATGTCTTGTTCCTATTGGAAAGACTATGGTTTCTCCTATACTGCCCGATGAGGTGCCGAAACTCGATGTTAAGACCCTTCCTCTTTCAAAAGAAGAGGTTGATTATCCTGCAATTCGAAGGATGCATTATGCCTCTTCACTTAAAAGTAAGGAGGAGGTTATAAATTGGCATGGTAGAGCCCCTCATTTTGAAATTCCTAAGCTCGAAGGAAGGCTATTTTATTTAAAAGATATTCCCTCTGAGGAAATGCCAATGGATACTGTCCAAGAGGTGATTGCGCGAAGAGGCTCGACGAGAATGTTTTCTCATCATTCGATAACCTTTCAACAGCTCTCGACGATAATTAACCGTGCAACCGGGGGAATTCCTGCTGACTTTTTAGAACCCGCGGGGGCGAGCTTGAATGATATGTACATTATAGTCAATGCCGTTAGTGGAATTCCTTCAGGTTCATATTTTCTCCATCGAGACAAAAAGGCCTTGGAGCTTCTTAGGGAAGGCTCTTTTCGTCAATCGTCCGGTTATCTCACACTTGAGCAATCTCTTGGACGGGATGCAAGCGCGGTAGTGTTTTTTATGTCGGATTTAAACCGTATACTTGAGCAATTCGGCAATCGCGGTTACCGTGCCGTTCAGCTTGAATCGGGAATCATAGGTGGTAAGCTCTATCTCGGTGCTTACGCACTCAATCTTGGTGCAACCGGGCTTACGTTTTATGATGACGATGTTACGGAGTTTTTCTCTCCACATGCTAAGGGAAAGAGTACAATATTTGTTGTTGCCCTTGGTGTTCCGGCAGGTAAGGGGGAGCACTAGTTTTGGAAAACAAGTGAGGCGAAGAAAGAAGATAATTCGAAGAAGAGGGCATTCGAGTTGAATATTCAGAAATATGAGTTGAGGCAGGGGATTGATCATGAGCCTAAAGGGAGATCTTAGGGGACCTGAGATTATGACGGTACATCCGACAGCACCTGCTCAAGGATCCGCCGTCGAAGGTAATAAAACACATAAAGAATTTGAAGAGGACATCGTGACAATAGCGGGGAAGGATTCCTTTCCGGCAAGCGATCCACCCGCGTGGACATTAGGGCGAGAGCTGCGAACTGATTAGTGATCTAGGTCTTTTGTGTATCACAAGAAACAGCTATTGAGACGGTCTGCTTTCCTTAATTTATTGTGCTGTCCATCCCTCATCAATCGGTATTGCAGACCCTGTTATGTTGCGTGCTGAATCGCTTGCTAGATAAACCACAAGGTCTGCGACCTCTTCGGGCTCAAGCATCCTTTTCATCGGGGCTTCGGCAAGGATTACCTTATCAATTACCTCTTCTCTGGGAATTCCATGTACCTTTGCCTGGTCGTCAATCTGCTTTTCAACAAGTGGTGTGCGAACAAAAGTAGGACATATGGCATTTGCTGTAATACCATGCTCTGCCATCTCAAGGGCCGTGACCTTTGTAAGCCCTATTATCCCGTGTTTTGCAGAAACATAAGCGGATTTAAATTTGACGCCAATAAGCCCATGAATCGAGGACATGTTTATTATTCTTCCACCTTTTTGCTGAATCATGTATGGCAAAGCATACTTGGTACAGAGAAAGGTCCCTGTAAGCATCACACCAATTAACAAATCCCATTTATCTTCTGGGAAATCGGTTATTGGGGATACATGCTGAAGACCGGCATTATTTACTAAAATATCAATACGACCAAACTTCTTTATGGTTTCATCTATGAGCCTTTTGCAATCCTCACGTCTTGATATATTCGTCTTTACAAAGAGGGCACCTCTGCCCAGTTTTTGAATTCCATCCGCTGCCCTTATTCCGCCTTCTTCATCCAGATCAGCTATTGCTACGTTGGTCCCTTCTTTAGCAAGGGCCTCTGCAACGGCAAGTCCTATGCCGCTTGCTCCTCCGGTTACTATACTGACTTTTCCATATAGCTTCATATTTAGATTCTCCTTGGTTAGGCCTATGAGTTTACAAATCATGGGGATATTATAACTGTGAATTGTGATTCGTTGTATTGTGAGTTGGGATTTAGTATAGGTCGTTCTTTTTACTTGGGGAGTTCTGCAGGGTTTGTGATTTTTTGCCATCCCTCACCATTTAGTGTTTTTAGAAACTCTACCAAATCCTTCTTCTCCCCTTCGGTCAGGTTAAGGGGTTTCATCTGCTTATCCAGATTCGGATTTCTAATCCCGCCCTTATTGTAGAATTCGACTACTTCTTCAAGGGTCTTGAGGCTTCCATCATGCATATAAGGACCCGTACGGGCTATCTCTCTCAGTGTTGGAGTTTTAAATGCCCCTTTATCCTCTTCCTTCTTTGTTATCTCATATCTTCCCAGATCCGGCTTCGGCTTATCCATCCCTATGCCGATGTTGTGGAACCTTTCATCTGTGAAATTAAAACCGGCATGGCACTCACTGCATCTGCCCTTGCCGCGGAATATATCGAGCCCTCTTTTTGCCGAATCGGATATGGCTTTTTCATCTCCGCCCGATTCAAATTTATCAAATGGGGAGTTTCCCGAAACCACAGTTCTTTCAAAGGATGATATGGCTTCTGCAACATGTTCAATTGTGAATTCTTCCGTACCAAAGGCCTTTTTGAATCCTTCTCTATAGCCTTTAATGTTTCTTAGCCTTCTTACTATCTCATTGTAGTCTTTATTTCCCATCTCAATTGGGTTTATCATTGGGACTTTTGCCTGCTCCTCAAGTGATGTGGTTCTTCCATCCCAGAATTGAACCCTGCTAAATACCCTGTTTATAATTGTTGGCGCACTCCTTTTGCCAATTTGTCCTTTTATTCCAACAGAGGCGGGTAGTCCGTCTGTAAAAGCGAGTTTTGGATTATGGCATGAGGCGCAGGAGACAGTTCCATCTGCCGAAAGCCTCGGATCAAAATAGAGTTCTCTTCCTAACGTAATTTTCTCTTTTGTAAGCGGGTTGCCCTTTGGAATCTCAACGGCAAATTCATCGAGTCCAAGTGGAAGATTGAGATGATAACCGCCCTTGGGGGGTTCTGTTGAAGTTACTTTTATGCTTATAAAACATGTGGAGAGAATTGCAAAGGAAGAGGTTAAAAATAGGATTATTTTCTTCATTCACTATTATGGTTCTATTTACTCAGGGAGAAATCAGACCACTAATTAAGTATGATTAGGAAGTAAGTGTTGTGTCAAGTTTTTATGGCTTCGATTTATTTAGATATTGAGGGTTCTTAGATTGCTGTCTATAATATAGAATCATGGGTGATTTGATTCGATTGGGAATCTCGATTAACTCAGACCTCATTGAGAGGTTTGATAAAATCATAGAAGAAAAGGGCTATGTCAACCGCTCTGAGGCTATTCGAGACCTTATTCGGAATTACATTACTGAGACCGAATGGGAGAGTGATAAAGAAACTGTAGGGGTAGTAACGATTGTATATAATCATCATATTCGGGAACTGATGGATAAACTGACAGACCTACAACATATGCACAGTAGTATGATTAATTCCGCTCTCCATGTTCATTTAGACCATGATAACTGTTTGGAAGCTATCGTTGTTAGAGGAAAGAGTTCAGAGATAAAGAAATTTGCCGATAAATTAATCGGCACCAAAGGAGTCAAGCACGGCCAGCTTGCCAGAACCACTTCAGGCGAGGGTATATAGGGATTCTCAACCTTCCTGGATTAAGACTATAGGATTTTTCTATTTGTGTTCATCTAAATAATGTATCCTACTCGTATATTTTAGTATTATGGATTTAATATTTTTATGCTTTTTGAAAATATATAGTAAAATTATGTGCTACTATGTCCTCTAAATTTAAAGGTTCATAGAATGAAACGACAAGATATGACCTTACGGGCTGGGACAGAATGCCGAAATTCTCCATTTACTACTAGTGAACTGGCTCGGTTGTTTGGCTTCTTTGGCTTTGTCGGACTCCTCCATGTCATAGGCTGGGGTCTGTTCCTGATTTATGCGCCACATTACCCAGCAATGGCTGGTCTCGGTGCCCTTGCCTATATCTTCGGTCTCCGTCACGCCTTTGATGCTGATCATATTTCAGCTATTGACGATACAACACGTTTTCTACTTCAGAAGGGTAAAAAACCCCTGGGTGTGGGATTCTTTTTCTCTCTGGGGCACTCAACAATTGTATTTGGTCTGGCTTTGGGACTGGCCGTAGCGGCCAAGGCGGTTGAATCAGAGATTCCCAAATTCCAAAACTATGGAAGCATAATCGGCGCCAGTGTTTCAGGTCTATTTCTGTGGCTCATCGGAACCCTCAATCTCCTAGTTTTTATAGACATTATCAAGGTCTGGCGGGATTTCAAAAATGGTACTTATAGAAGGGAGCACTTAGAGGAGCTACTTGGCCAGCGCGGTTTGCTCAACCGAATCTTCGGGGGCAGATTTCAGAGGTTCATCAATCACAGTTGGCAGATGTATCCACTTGGTTTACTCTTTGGTTTAGGCTTTGATACTGCCTCGGAGATTGGACTGCTTGCCATAACTGCCGGCGTGGCGACAGGAAAGATCCCCTTTTTCGCTATTATCTCTTTTCCAATACTCTTTGCAGCGGGTATGTCAATGATGGATACGGCAGATGGCGCATTTATGTCAAAGGCTTATAGATGGGCCTTCTCTAATCCATTGCGTAAGATCTATTATAACATCACAACCACTGGTCTGTCGGTTGCGGTGGCGCTCATTATAGGTACAATCGAACTACTCCAGGTGCTGAGCAATAAGCTAAAATTCGGGGGGCCATTCTTCGAGTTCTTAGGAAAGCTCGACTTCGAGGTACTGGGATATGGGATTGTCGGTATGTTTCTTGTTACATGGGGCGGCTCTGTTATCTTATGGAAGGTACGCCATATAGAAGAGCGCTGGGGTGGTAATATCCGCGAGGATACATGATCTCATACTATATAGATTTCATGGATTTTAATGAGAGTGGTCGTGCTTTTCCAAATTATGACCCTGGTGTTCATGATCGTGTGAGCCATGTTCTCCGGTATGTTCATGGTCATGCACATCTGGATTCCCTCTGTGTGAGTGTTCGTGTTCATGTTTATGTATATGCTCATGACTATGTTTATGGGTATGCCCATGCTTATGTATTTTGTCTCCGTGTGAATGCTTATGATCATGTGTATGAGTGTGTTGATGGCTGTGTTTATGTCTATGCTTGTGCTTTCCTTTCATTATTATAGCCTCCCTCACTTTTTCATTGCATTTGCTTAAATATAAAACCCCAAAGGATCGGGGTCAAGTTATTTAATAATTAGAAACCCAGATAGGTATGGAGATACTTACCAGTTGGGGAAAGAGATAAAGGCAGGCAG
>CAYMEO010000008.1:45385-48400 GCA_964389705.1 uncultured Spirochaetia bacterium | reverse complement strand
CCCAAATTGAGTGGTTTATTTCATCTCCAATAGACGATTTTATCCTGAATTTTTTTAATGGGGTTTTTGAGACTGCGGGAATAAAAATGATGATAACAATTCGCACTATACCGACAGCCTACACGATTTGCCGTCAAAGAGGTGGCCCGGAGCCAAAAGCGACCGCGAATCCGGACGGAGGTGTGCTGTGAGTGGATTCCTGCCAAAGGCCAGGTCGAGCGTGTTGCGCGAATAAATAGTGAGTTGGCACGAGTAGCAGGGATAAACATAGCCGAGCAAGAGAAGCAGTTGTGATCACAGCCCTTAGATTGAGAGCGTAAGCCATGCGCCTGGAGATCTCCTATAGTCTGATGAAGTCGCGCTTGCCGGTAGAGTATCGGCGAGGATTTGCATCACTCCTCAAAGAAGCAATCAAGCAGGCAAACCCCACGTGCTTTGAGCGCTACTATTCACGCTTGCATACGCTCAAGCCCTTCACTTTTTCCCTGTTCTTCCCAGAGTTGACCGGAAATGAAGGGGAGGATTTCCGTGTGGGCTCTAAAGTAATTCTCTCTTTCTCTACATTTTCCCCTGAGGTTATGGCTTCTGTCTATAATGGGCTTCTGCAAATCCGTGAGTATCCTATCTTTGACAACAAGATCCGACTTTACAACGTATTTTTGAGACCCCGAATCGTCATCGCGGGAGACCGAGTGCAGTTCAAAACTATGGCGCCGGTTCTCGTGAACACCAAAGGGAATCCGAACTGGTACCTATTGCCAGGCGAGGAAGGGTTTGAGGAGGGTTTGAATTTCTCCGTAAGTGAGCTCTGTCGGGTTTTCCTGGGGATGCCCGACGCCACGGTAGAATTCCGTTCGATTAACACCCGCCGTAAGGTCTTACGCCATTACAATATGCACATGCAGGGATTTGTGGGTATTTTCGAATTGCGCGGCCGTCCCGAGGTGCTCGACCTTATTTATCGGGTGGGTCTTGGCGTACGCCGTAGCCAGGGCTTCGGCATGCTGGAGATGGTTCAGATGACAAGCTATAAAAGCATTTCTACGGAGGAGGAAACCCATGAGTAGCCTTACGCTATACCCCTCCAACTGGCTCTATAACGCCGGCATGATTGGGTTGCTGAGGCTGTTGGAAGCAGCTGGGGATTCTGTGGCCAATCTTTTTCGAGATGGTACCATCATCGGCGACGAAATCCGTTCCCGCCTTGAAAGTATACTGCATCATGAAAAGAGCGGGCTTCCGGAATCTCCCTTGGATAAATTACCCAAGTGGCATTGGCACTATGCTAAGACCAGTTTCGAATGGAATTATGGGGGCATCACGGATTTCGTGACGGATATTTTGAGAAGAGCCGAGCGTTCCACCAATAAGTCTCAGCTGAGAGACCAGCTTAAGTGCAAGAATCTTAAGTACGAGAACGACAAAAAAAATCCTGACGAAGTAAATTTTGACGAAACCAATAAACGCATCGATGATGTATGGAAGGGAACATTCGGGCGGGAGGCCCAGTATACACTAGATAAGGCCGCAGCCGAGATAATCGAGCTAATCCGCGAAAAAGAGAATCCCTATGTCTATCGAAAAGCAGTTGGCTATCTCTTTTCGCAAGGAGGATTTTATCAGAATCTTTACAACCCGGGTTGGTTTGGAGATCTAAAGAAATTCATAGATTTCTTCGCATCGGATAAGGTTTTCAAACCCGCCTCCAGTTTGGCAACCGTCTGTGGCTTTTGCTCAGAATCCAAATTTGAAGTTGAACCAGTTGATGCAACGCAAATGAGCTTTCTTTTTCCTGTATTTTCAAAATTTCCCAATGCGTACTGGCAAAATGACGAGAAGGCAGTTACGCAGATATGTAGCTTATGTAAGTTTGTGATCATCCATCACCACCTCGCTCTAACCCGCCTCTCCGACGGCTCTGAGATCTTTATCAATGCGCCCTCTTTTCAGGTGATGTGGTATCTGAACAAATTTGCCCGTGAGGTCTTGGGTTCGGCTTCGTCCGAGGAGATGCGGACAAAGAGAAGCATTCTGGCCATGTCCGTGATCGAGTACGCTACCAAGATTCGAGCGACCCTGGGTGTCTGGACGGGGATGAACATCGAAGTCGTCAGCAAACGGGGTGACCAGATTGAGTTTTTCAGCCTGCCCTACGAAGTCATTCAACTTCTTTCTGACCGGCATATCGCGGGTATCTTAAGCCGGATTGGGGAGTTTGCCATCCTGAATCGGGTTCTGGACCAGGACTTCTCCCGCCTCATGGAGAGGGGCTATCGTCTTCTACGGATTGGGCTCAAGCCCTACAGTGAACGGGCTAACTCGGAAAACGAATTTGTCTATCGGGAGCTTTACCTGGAGAAGAACCGCCGAAACCCTGCTGGCGTAGCGGAGCAAATTTTCAAGCTCTGCGCACTCATTGAAGAAAAACGGAAAAGGAGGGAAGAATATGACCACATCCGTTTCGCAAGAACTTAGTCTGGAGCAACACATGGAAGGGCTGAAGAAACACTTGCAAGAAGGAAAGCCGAACCTGGAAGCCTTCCAGAAGGCATACCAGGATCTGCGAAAGCTCCAGCGTGAATTTCAGAGCCTCCTCCAGTGGGCCGCAGAAGAGCAGCGCGGGAGAGAAGACGAGAAGAAGTTTAAGGCGCTATATCGGCAGGTCGCTGGCTGGAATGCTTCAGAGCTGATAGATAGGCTGAAGGATGAAGGTAAGAAAGCTCGGGCATTAAAAGATGCCTTCGACCGCCAGGGCTATCGCATCCTCGAGCTTGTCCGGGCCGGTAAGCGGGACGAAGCCTTACATGCCATTTTGCGTATCTTTGTCTCGGCGAAGAAGGACTTCCCTTCCCAGCTCGTAGAAGCCTTCAAGCCGGCCTACTCGGATGAACTCTTCAAGGTCTTTCTCTTTTCCTTCCTGAGCGGCATCCTGGGTAAAGAAGAAACCGAACAAGAAACTCAATAACGAAAAGGAGGAAGCCATGAGCAACACGATCAAGAACATCACGGTCACGA
>CAYMEO010000008.1:33792-45285 GCA_964389705.1 uncultured Spirochaetia bacterium | reverse complement strand
AATAACGAAAAGGAGGAAGCCATGAGCAACACGATCAAGAACATCACGGTCACGATCATCTTTGACGGTTCGGCCCTCAACCGGGACGAGAAGATCGGCGGCAACATCCTCTCCATCAAGAAGCTCAATGTGAACGGCGAGGTCCGCTCCTTCATCGGCAAGCCGGCGATACGACATTATTTGTTCCAGACCCTCTGCAAGAAGGATCCTAAGAAATGGAAGCCCGCTCCAATTGCCGAACGAGGTTCAGGGGATAAGAAAACACTACAGTTCGATCTCACACGAGCGGATATCATTACCTATCCAGAACTAGACGTATTCGGTTATATGTTCACTGTAGAGGGCGAACGCTCCCTTACTCGAAAAGCTCCTCTTGGTATCACCAAGGCGATCTCTTTGGCTTCGTATGAGGCTGATCTTGCCTTCTATGCGAATCATGACCTTGTCATGCGAAGAAGAGCTGAGGGATACCCTGAGACTATGCCTGGCCTCTATAACAAAGAGGAACATGTTTCATATTACAAGTTGACCTTTACAATTGACACTGAGATCCTAGGAAAAGACGTCTGGATTTTGGGAACTGAGCCGCAGCCTAACAAAGACAAGCTAAACATCAACATTTCGAATAACGATAAGAAAGAGTTACCTGGCAAGCTGGATAGTACAAATAGTACAAGTAGCTGGGAAGTTGTCACTGATGGAGAGGAAAAAGGAACGGTCACGTGGACTGCCTTGAAGGACAAGAACACATTTCAGCTTACATTCAAAGTATCTGATGAAGAAAAGAAAGCGCGGATATGCCATATCCTTGAAGCCATCAAAAACGGCCTCTACGCCCAATCCAGTGGGGAAGCCAACATGATCGTTCCGCTTTTCCTCATTGCCGGGGCGGTGAAGGTGCCTTCGCCTATCTTCCATCCCTACATTGATGTTCGCAAGGAAGGCTGTCAGTGGAAGGTCATCGGTGTCGGCGATGCGCTCAAAAACTCTTGGCTGGAAAAGGATGGAGGCCAGCCGATTCTCTACATTCAGGATTGTGAGCGATTGAGAGTGGACGACAGTTTGAAGAGCAAACTATTGATATGCTGGGAGCAGTTTCTGCAGAAGCTGGGTCTTGGAAAATAGCCGAAACACCAGGACGCCCAAGGAGGGCGTCTGCAAGTCGCATAAGTGAGGAAACAATGAGCGGCAATACGGCTCATATATTGCGGCTTAAGATTTACCAGCCGCAGGCGCACTATCGGGTACCTTTCACCTATCAGCGGCGGCATACCTATCCCATCCCGCCCTACTCGACCGTGATCGGCTTCCTCTGCAATGTGCTGGGCATTGACGACCAGGAGAAGGACGAATACAAGAAGCTTAGGGCTATCAAGATCGCCATTGCCGGTCGGTTCGAGAGCAAAACCACGGAGTACATCTGGTTTCGGAACCTGGCCAAATCGGCTCATGCGGCTCGTTTCGGAGCTATAGAGAACCGCAGCATCGGCGGTCATATCGAGCACATCGGCGGCCAATCTCCCGTTCTCATTGATGTCCTCAACGATGTCCGCTTGGTGATTCATCTGGCGCACGAGGATTGCTCGTTCCTTAAGCACCTTCGCTCTTCGCTGGAGAATCCCGTCAGCCGGCTGGAAATCCTTCATCTTGGAAGAGCCGAGGATTGGATCGTTATCGAGGAACTATCCGAAGTGCTCGAATTATCCACTTTCAATTTTGAGATTCGCAGGGTGGATGGTGATTTTAGGCATTTCTTCTGGATTCCCGAGTGCTTATACCTGCCCGAAGCGAAGGATGGTGCCTCGAACTTTGACCAGTATGAGGGGCTTCGCTATCGGCTTCCGACTTTCTGGACCGTGGAGGACTACGCAACGACCCGGAATCGGCATGGCCGGCGGAATTTCGAATACATGACCGTAAAACTCAACGACGGACTTTTGAAAGAGAAAACATTTCTCTTTGACAAAGGATGCAGCCTTCCCGTGTTTTTAGCAAACTTTGGAGGAGATCATGAGTAACCCTTCGCATATCTGGGCCAAAAGCGTTGAAAAAGGGGGAGGGGCTCCGGTACGCCTTCATGAACACATCCAGGGCGCTCTCAGTGTTTTTGACAAAATCAAGCCCCGGCTCAATGACCGTTTGTGTGGCCTTATCCGCCTTGCCATCGTATGCCACGACTTGGGGAAAGTGCTTCCTGCTTTCCAGATTCGCACGGTGAAGAACACAGAATATTTCCCCAACTCTCCGCTTACCAACATCCCTCACTCGCTCTTTTCCCTACTGTGGGTTAACGAAGAAAATCTGCGAAAAAAATTGCCTCCACAGGAGACCGATACCTATCTGGAATTCCTGCTATCCGCCATCGCCTATCATCACTGGCGGGAGAACTTCTTCGACCTCATCAGCGCTCCCCGCCCAGAGACGGCTGACCTCCTGGATACGCTGGACAAAACGGGTAAAAACGAACTTCAAGAGAACCTGGAAAAAGAAATAGGACAGCTCGGCGACGACTGGCAGAAGCTCATTGCCTTCAACGAAGCGATGGCTCAGGGCTTGCGCAACGGCGTGCCGTTTATGGAGTACGCCCGTCCGCTCTACCAACTCTATTTCCTCCCCAAGCGAGCGGGCATAGATGAGGAAAAGTTACGGGACTGGATCCTGATCGCGGGCTTCCTCCAGCGTGCCGACCATTTCGCTTCCTTCTGTGAGGAAGAAGGCGAAGATGTGCGGACAGCAAAGGTAGAAAAATGTCCGGTTGACTTTAACGAAGTCAGTGATAAGGTAAAAGCCAAAATAGCAGAAAAAGCTGGAAATCAGGTTCAGACTCAAAGTATTTGGCAGCTTGATAAGGTTAATGCTTGCAAGGACAAAAACATCGTCTTGATAGCCCCCACGGGCTACGGAAAAACCGAGTTTGCGTTTCTCTGGGGGAGTGACGAGAAGTTCTTCTATACGCTCCCTTTGCGGGCGGCGGTCAATCAGATCTACGGGCGGGCAAAGGCCATCTTTGGTGATGATAAGGCAGGGTTGCTTCATTCCGATGCGGATGTCTTTCTCCTGGGAGACGGCGGGGAAGGGCAGGCAAACCTAAAGGCGTATGACCTGGCTCGGCAACTGGCTTTCCCTGCCATCATCTCCACAGGGGACCAGTTTTTCCCGTATGCGCTGCGTCCGCCGGGGTACGAGAAGATCTACGCCACCTTCTCATACTCCCGGCTCGTAATTGATGAGGTTCAGGCCTATGACCCCCGCGCCGCCGCCATTGTGGTCAAGTTCATTGAAGATATCGTGCGCATGGGCGGGAAATTCCTCCTGATGACCGCAACGATCCCGGAATTTGTGCGGACCGAGATCGAGAACACGATTGGAAAGGAAAATTTTGCCGAAATCAATCTATACGACGAGAAGAAAAGCGACTTTGAAGCGATCAAGAAACATAAGATCAAGGTTGAGTTGATTGAGAATAACGAAGACGAAAAGAAGTTTGCTATTCCCGAAGACAAACTAAAAGAAGTCTTATCAAAAGCGATGGGAAGCGGGAAAGGTGGAGAGGAGGAAGAGAGAAAAGGAAAGCGTGTATTGGTTATCGCCAACACCGTCAAGCAGGCTCAGGACATTTTCGAGAGACTCAAGACGTTGGTTGAGAAAGACGCCCAGCATGCAACGCTTAAGGATAAAATTTGGCTCTTGCATTCACGGTTCACGCAAGCTGACCGCAGCGAGTTAGAAACAAGAATTTGCGGCGATAAGGGCAAGTTCCGGAACCCAAAGCCAGCTTCTGAGACTGAAGGCAAAATCTTGGTAGCCACCCAGGTGGTGGAAGCCTCGCTCGACATTGATGCCGATGTCATGTTTACCGAAATTGCTCCGCTGGATGCCCTGGTCCAGCGGATGGGCAGGGTCCTGCGCAGGTATGGGCCATTGACATCCCCCAACGATATTCCTCTACCCACCGAGCCAAATGTGTTCGTGTGGGTTTTCAAAAAAGGAACAGAGTCAGGAAATGGGAAGATTTACAATAGGGAACTTTTAAATCTTTCTTTCGCCTGGCTTTTGAGAAAACAAAAAGGAAATATACCTGAGGTTCCCGATGAAAAAGCAAACAAAGGAAAAGAAAAACTTTCAGAGTTCTTTAACCAAGAATTTTCGGACCTGATCGAGGTTCAAGAAAATACTGAGGAACAAGTAAAAAAGAAAAGACGACAAGGCAAAAAACAAAAACAGACAGGTACTCAGCAAGGTCAAGATGTGCTCACTAAGATCCTGGACGACAGCGGTTGGTTTAAAGAAACTGAACTTGAGCTAAGTGAGTATGAGAAGTATGAACTTGTTTCAAACTTTTATAAGTCCTTACACGAAGATAGCAGGTATCTAACGAAATTCCGCGAGACCAAGGACATCCTCGATGCCGGGTATATGGCGGATCGCAAGGAAGAAGCGGAAAAACTGTTTCGGGAGATTTACACGGTATCTATAATTCCAACTCAGAAGAAAGAAGAATTTCTTAATGCTACTTGCAAATTTTTTGCGAACCACAAAGACAGCAAGGGACTCTATACGCGCTTCAAAGCGGAGATTCTCTCCCAGTTTGTAGTACAGATACCGCTGAACATCAAACAATTCCGGGAGCCCGATCTCCAGCCTGTCGAGTGGTGGGTGAGGGACTTGGAATGTGGCGGCGCCTCTGGGATTCAGATAGACGAACGGATACGGAGGCGGTTAGTGCGCTGGTGCCGGGATATCTATTTTGCGAAATATGATTACGACTCAGAGCATGGGATATCCATAGATATGCCGTGGTATAATCATGACGCTGCGATTCTTTGAACGGCGATGGTGAGGTTCAGAATTGTCTTTTAGCCCTAGGACTGACTCGTGAGGCAGCTATGGTCAAAGATATATTCCCTTGTTGTGGATCAAGCGAAGTTCGCCAACTTCTATTCGGGTGGCAAAAGAGGGAGTGATTCTGCGTCTGCTGGAACTCTCTGGTGCAACGGTTTAGGTCGTAGACATGGTGCACATGGAGACACCTGCTCCGTAGCAGTTTAGTATTCCGGACGATTTCTCCTATCTCTGTTTCTATGTCTGAACCTGGCTGTAAGGCATCCTGTCTACCATTGCCCCGATCAGCCTGAGTTCGTCGAAGCCCTCCGGCGCAATCTGATCGATAAGTGGCAGGCTTTCCACGGATGAAAATGGAACGGAGGAGAGTTCGGCATTCGTGTCTGGAATCCCAAGCAAAAACTTATTCGCGTCTTCGACACAGACGTGCAGGCATGATACATGAACCTTCAGATGTGGGGGAATGAAGAAATGATACGCTTCGCTTATGACGCGGGGATTGGAATTAAAAATAGCCAAGGCTTTGGTATGATAGAGTCCGGAGGGTAAGCTATGATCGCAACGCTGATTCAAGTTGCAAAAGAGATGGTCCCTATGTGGAAAAGCGTGAATGGAACCAAGAGCAGATTATCTTGCACTTATCGTTCAATGGAACTCGAATGATGTACGAATATGGGGACGCAAACCACAACACAACCAGCAAAGTCCGTTGTGACGCCGGAGTCTTGGGAGAAGTTCTTCGAGCCGAGGCTTCTTCTTGATTCCCCTGCGAAGCGTGCGGCGTTCCTCGTTGGTGTCCTCTTGGATCGTGTGGAGTGGAAGCAACGAAAAGAACGAGAAAGCAAACAGGCCGAGATGCCGATCATCAGCCGCTTGCGAGGACTTGCGGTTTTGCGACAAGAAATCATGGAGAAGCTCTTCCCAGAACTCATGCTCAAGCTCCACCAACTGGACGCTAACACGCAGACGATCCAAACTATCTAGCAAGCCGCCGCTGATTTCGCCTCTAAAGGCGGTGAACTTTCCGATGAGGAGGCTCGATTTTGCTTTTGTTTAGGATGGGCACTTTCGTGGGCAACAGTAAATACTGTTGGTGAGACATTAGGTGCGCGGGAGAGTGAAGGTACAGAAGAAGCCTATATCGAGGAAGAAACTGAAGATGAATCCTGACCAAAAGGAGGAACGCTATGAAAAACACTGAGGCTAAAACTCGGTCGGAGACTCTTTTTCTCTATAATGTATTTCGGTGTAACCCGAATGGTGGCTCGTTTGAAAACCGCCCACGGCGGGATCCAGGAACAGGGAGGAAATGGTTTACGACGGCTTCTCCTCTTACCCATAGTTCATAGTTTTCCACCACGAACAGCGGCGATCGGTTTGATTGGAGCCATCCTCATTGACTGTTTTAAAGACTATCCTAAGTTCGGTTTCAGCTGTGGGATGATTGAGTTCCTGATAAAGTAAGTTGGGATAAGGGGAATAAGTGAGCAAAGCAATAGATCAAATGGTATCATTAACTCTATGCTAAAAATCAATAAAAGCTCTAATGGACAAGAGATTACATTGCCGGTTAATCAGGCATTAGAGATTTGCCTGCATGAGAATCCCACAACGGGGTTTAGGTGGAGTCTCGAATCAAAGGGGGAGCCGGTGTGCATATTTGTCAGGGATTTTTTTGAGCCTCCATCAGACGCGCCCGGACGGGGCGGGAATCACCACTGGGAGTTTGAGACCGTGCATGTCGGATTGGGGACGATAGAGCTGTCCTATCGCAGGCCATGGGAGAAGGAAAAAGCTCCCGCACAGACGTTTACGCTCCAAGTGCGCGTCTTGAAATAAAGCAATGGGAAAGAGGGCAAAACCCTCCGACCGCGCTTGTACCACGCCAGCGCATCACACGCCCAATTTAGCACGTAACATCACACTACTGAACTAATCTAATCGTCCAAAAATCGTCAGAAAGGTTGTCATTGAGGAGATAGGCATAAGGCATTGTGAAGTAGCCTTTTATCCCCCATCCTTCTCCCCAAGAGTTGCGTGCAATAAACCTCTTTTGGGAGTCTATATATCCCACTGCGAGCACGGCATGCCCGCCGATCTGTTGTTCCTTTCGTTTGGGCATGGGCACCCTACCTGTTTTTGCCACCTGCTCACTTTCAAAGCTCTCATAGACACTGAATCCGAATACAAACGGGTAGCCGGATGCCAGACATCCCTTCATCTGTTTGAGGTTCCGGCTTACCCTCCAGTATTGGACGGTCTTGTGCTTGGCTGCCTCTGTGTAGCACTGTGGTGTCGGCTTATCGCGGAACTTCCCTATATCATAGGGCCACATATCCTCCGGACAGGCCCCCTGATGGTTCACGCTCTTTATCCCGTCCCTAATATATGCGCCGGAGTCTGAGTCTATCGTTCCCTCCATAGCGCGCTCATTGTAATAGATAAACAGCCGAGACGGAGTAAAGATTTGGGACAGACCCTGCTTCATCTGATCAAACTCAATGGCGGCGGCAATTGCATTTGCCGTGCAGCTCCCCAACTGACCCTGATCATATACCGGCGGACATTGTGGACGCAGGTCAACCTTTGTCGGAAGTTTTCTCAGAACTGAAGCGGGGGCTGAATAGAGGTAATCACGCTGATCCGGGATGTCCGGGATCCAGCCGTAACGCGCGATTTTATGTGCCATATCTCAATCCTCCTTATTGGTTCGATGCCTGCTACTTACAACTCGGCTTTGCATCTCCCAAATCTTGAGATTTTATTCAAGGCTATTTATACCACGAAAAAAAGTCTCGTGTCAATGAACCCAGTCAGATGTATAGGTGATTTCTATGCCATGTTATAAGTTGTTGAAGTTATTATATTTTTATTCATGTGCGATTTATAAAATAGCGTATACAGGGTTGTTATTATAAGAGACTCGTGATATTGGGTTTTTCAATTGTCTTACAGTATGTAAAAAGGGTTTACACCGTGTTAACAATGTCTACATATTATTTTTTGCTACCTCTTCTAACAACTCTTTTGAAATCCAGCCTACCATCCCATACTGTGTTTTAATTTTTACCCAATACCGTTTATCATCTAGCCTTTCAACTATGTCGCCCTTTTTAGCCATTGACAGGACAGGGAAACTTATTGCGGGTCCCTCTCTTATGTTAGCACTAGAAATAACAACTAGATACCTCTTCTTAGGAGATACCACATCCTTCTTATCTGAATGTATTTCAGGGATCTTTTCTGTATTCTCTTGAGTCATTTCTCTCTTATTTACTTCTCTTCCTATATTAGTCCCACTTTCTACCTCTTTTGAATCTTTGCTATAGACCGCTTCTGGTTTTAATTTTGATATAATCTCTATAGGTTCCCATCTGTTATTAAGGAATAATAAAACAAAGACCACAACCAAAACCAGAGATATAATGATGCTAAGTATAATTCCTTTGTTTCTTATCCATGGATCTATATATTTGGTCTTCAAATGAGATTTAGTCCTCTTTATCCTCTCTTTCTCAGTGCCTCTATCTATGATTAATCCTTCACTCTTTAGATTCTCTATTAGAGATCTTAATTGCTCCCTTGTTGTATGTATTCCGGACTTATTTAATGCCCTTTCAATTAATCTCATCTCATATGTTGGCCAACTAATATCACTTCCATGGCTTATGTCATAGTAGCCCCATACAATAAAAGGAAGATCATAATCATCCTCGTTGTCTAATCTATAGTAGCCTTCTCTACTCCCCAGGATTTTATTGCCATATCCAAGTGTATAAACCTCTAGGGATAGGTCTGCCTCTTTTATCTTACACCCTTGTTTATGGACTCTGAGGAGGTATCTCTTAAGGGCATCGGCCTCTTTTTCTGTAAATAGTTCGTAAAGATTGCTTTCAGAGATGTATTGTGAATTATCGAGGTTCTTTGTATAGTTCTTTATTATTTGTTCATGTGTGGTATCAGAGCCATCTCTATAGACGACAAACCAACTTATCTCTACCCCTTTATAGATTTCTCCTCCGTGGGAAAGGTTGTTAATTGTTGATGTTACTCTAAATAATCCCATCTTATTCATAAGACCCTCTGACCATTGTCACACAAAGAATAGCCTGTTTCAAGAAGAATCTTCCTTTTTAGTGCCGCTATTGCTAAGGGATAATTATAGGTTAATTAGCTTACCTATCAAAAGAAGGGGATAACAGCGCGATTGAGATAATTGGGATTTCGCTTGTATTGGATTTCTCAGGCCTATATAATGAATATTGGGCCATTAATTATGAAAAGACTCTTAGAACTTATAAAGCCATCAAAGAGGCTCCACACCGTGGTCTTCTTTATTACATCTCGCTGTAATGCCCTATGCAGAACCTGTTTCTACTGGGAGGAGCTCAATAAAAAAGGTAACTTGACATTTGATGAGATAGAGAAGGTGTCTCGGACAATGCCACCTTTTTATGATCTGCTCCTTAGTGGCGGCGAGCCTTCTCTTAGAAATGACCTTCCACAGGTAGTAAATCTCTTTTATAAGAACAATGGGATAAGGAGAGTCTACTTTCCAACAAACGGTCTTAAGCCGCATCGCATAAAGGAGATGGTCGAGAAGATACTCGAAGAGAACGAGCTGATTGAGGTCTATCTTAATAACTCGATTGATGGTCTTCCTGAGACAAATGACAGGATTCGTGGTGTTCCGGGGAACTTTAAAAAATCCCTTGAGACTATAAGGCTTGTGCGGACCTTGAAGCCGAGATTCAGTCACAGGCTTCAGATAAATGTAAATTCAGTAATCTGCTCTGAAAACTATAATGAACTTGTCGAGCTTGGAAATTTCTTTCTCCAAAATGAGCGCCTCGATTACCACTACTTCCAGATAATTCGCGGGAACCCGATGGATAAAGATTTAAAAAAGGTTCCTATAGAAAGGTTAAAGAGGCTCTATAAAGAGGTAACAAGGATTCAGTGGGTATATGCTCAGAGACAGGCAGAAGATCGAGGGGCATTGGAGGGATGGGTAAGAAAATCACTCTATGCTGCCGTTTTTAATTTTCATCATAAGACCCAGTTTAATAACTATACAGGAGATGCCCCTTGGCCTATGCCGTGCACAGCGGGCGAGACGGCTGTGGTCATTGACTACGACGGTGGGATTAGGGCTTGTGAGCTCCGAGGCCCCCTGGGAAATCTCAGGGATTATGGCTGCGATTTCCGGGCATTTTGGAACTCTAAGATAAGGGCAGATGAGGTTGATTCAATTACACGCGACAGGTGCTTCTGTACACATATCTGTTTTCTCCACGATAGCATGAGGTTTTCCCCTCGCGTAAGGCTCTTTGAGATTCCAAGGAGCTACTTTACGCGATATTTCTGGTAGGCTCCTCTATCAAACCTGAATTCTAATTCCGCTATTGCCAAACAAATCAATTACAAAACTACTTATGATAGTGTTATAAGTAAAACACCGATGATCATGGTTAATGCCCCAATAAGCCTCTCCTTTATATCCTTTTCATTAAAGATGAGATAACCAAAAAGGGCACTTATTATTACACTCATTCGCTTTATTGATATGACATATGCGACATATGTCAGAGTTATCGCCTTCATCTGAAAAATAGCAGTCAAGGCACCAAAAAGGCCAATTGGTATTAGGTTTATTAAATCCCCAGGGTTTTGATTCAAGCCACCTCGAGATTTATAGAACACTATCGGTATCATAGCAATTACTATAAACGTATCTATCGCAATAATCCAGAATACAGGAGATGAATTCTCAACACCTAACTTATCAAAATTAGAGGTTATACTCCATATAAAGGCCACAACCATCATGAGTTTTGCTCCCCGTTCTTTTAAAAGCGCCCTAAATGGAGTCAAATACCCCCTATGTCTCTCCCTAATATTTAGTATATATGACCCGGCAACAATAAGTACAATCCCAATTAGACCAAAAGGTCTTGGAAACTCACCGACAATCAAAGGAGAGGTAATCAGGAGAAATAGCGGCGTGAATGCAACCATTGGAACCGTTATTGATAGGTCCGAATATCTTATTGCCTTCATATAGAGTATTATAGATATAACGTTGAGGCTCCCACCAAAGAATAAAGCCATCCAAAATTGATCTCCCAAGTGTGGGATCTTTATAAAAAACAAGAATGGAAGTAAAAAGGGTAGGGCAAAGAACGTCAATGACAGGGAAACGATGTACTCGTCTATATCTCTAAGATTACCTTTGCTAAAGATGTCCTTTAGAGATTCAAAAAGCGCCGCCAAGACCGAACATATAACCCAGATCATATGTCTGATCCTACAGAAACAAGTTCAAATTTAGCATAGATCTCCATCCTCTTGATTTTATGCACTCCTAAGGATATATCAATAAGCCATGAGATCATACCTCTAGATTGGAAAGGGCGATGTAAATGCCTTCTTCGGACTTATGATTGATAATATCACAAACCTTGTGATCCTTTCAGGGCTCCTCATCAGGGTTTTTAGGTTTCCTAGAGAGATAGTCTTTTTTCATATGATTCCTGGAACTGCCATCGGTGTTCTGTGCGGAAATCTTATATTTACTTACCTTGCCTGGAGGCTCACGAAGAACACTGTAAAGGCCGACATTACTGCAATGCCACTTGGAATTGATACCAT
>CAYMEO010000008.1:27893-33692 GCA_964389705.1 uncultured Spirochaetia bacterium | reverse complement strand
CGAAGAACACTGTAAAGGCCGACATTACTGCAATGCCACTTGGAATTGATACCATTAGGTACAGCAACGATTGTCCTTACAGGGATTATTAAGATAGTTCTTTCATTCTCAACTGGGTGGATTAAGCGCCTCTTCCCACAGGCTGCCCTTCTTGGGTCAATCGCTGGGATTGCTCTGCTTCTTATTGCATTTCTGCCAAGTGTATCACTATTTAAATCACCAATTGTCGGCTTTATATCCTTAGGTATTATCTTTATAAGCTTTTTTTCAAAGAGGAACCCTCTTTTAGGGCTTCCCGGGGTTCTCTGGGCTGTGATTATTGGAACAGCTATCTACTACGGACTAAAATTCTTTGGCATTCATGGAGCAGACAATACACTGGGCGAGTGGATTCCAATTGGGATCCATATCCCTTTACCATCAGTTAGTTCTTATGAATCATTTCAAAAGGCACTCAGCTACATATCTATAATCCTTCCCCTTAGCATTACAAATGTCATAGGCGGGATTGATGTGACCCAAAGTGCAGAGGCGGCAGGTGACCCGTATGATGTAAGACTCATTATCTTTACTGAGGGGATTACGACATTAATCGGAGGGCTATTTGGAGGGGTGCTTCAGACAACCCCCTACATTGGTCATCCTGCATATAAAAAGATGGGTGGGAGAGCAGGATATACATTGGCAACCGGGTTATTTATAGGACTTGGGGGAATACTGGGATATATCTCTTTTATCGCTAACTATCTACCACTAGAGGTTATTGTTCCAATCTTGATCTTTATAGGACTTGAAATTACATCACAGGCATTCCACCGGGTTCCTGAAACACATGCCCCGGCTGTGGCTATGTGTTTTATCCCATCAATTGCGAACCTGGTGATTATTGAGGCAGGACAGATAGGACTAAATGAAGGCTTTCTTTCTGGAGAGAGTCTCTCTACATTCAATGTAATAAAGATTCTCTCAAACGGCTTTATTATCACGGCTCTTATATGGGGGGCAGCTATGGTGAGCCTTATCGAGGAGAAACTGAATCACACATCGCTATTTCTCCTCACAGGAGCACTATTCTCACTTTTTGGACTTATGCACTCCCCATATATACATGGCGCCCTTTTTCTTCCTTGGATGGTAACCGACAAGACCCCTCTCTATCTATCCCTTTCATATTTTATACTTTCGGTCCTTTCATTTTTAGCGTATTATTTCGATCGCAGTTCTATGAAAAGAACCAAGGATTTAAAGGATTGACACGCCCGATCTTTTGGTCTTAAAATAAAAGATTAAGTCTCTGAGGGTTTATATCTAAGGGACCAATGGACCTTCTGATCTCTATGAAGGCTGAAACCATTGAAAAGGGGCTCGAGCCCCAATGGAGCATAATGAGTATGCCAACTGCCCAATCAGGAGGGTATTTCATTGCCGAGTTTAGGGAGTCAGATCGAGAAAAATTGAAACTCCTCAGGCGTTATGCAGAGATACTCGATGGTAAACTCGATGGGAATAACTTCAAAGTAGAGCCTACTCCATACGGATTTACAGTTAAAAAAAGGGTTAACGAGGATATCGAGTATAGGGAGGCATGGGAAAGTTGGGTTAATTTCTCGAGAATGATATACAATGAGCTCCTAAATGTAATCGGAGATTGATTGTAGAGATTTAACAAATATGCCTCTGTATTATTAAGTTCTTCGATTAAATACATTCGACAGCTGACAGTCTATGATTAATTCAATAATGCACGGATTCTTTCTGTTCTTCAATAATAAAGGCCTGGCGATTCCTCTTTGGGGCATTTTACCATTTGTCTGTATGCTCATTGCCATTGCGGTCTTCCCTCTTACCCATAGTCAATGGTGGGGAAGTAACAAGAACAAGGCACTTGTCAGTTTAGTCTTAGGGATTCCGGTAGGGATTTATTTTCTATTTGAGGACAGTCAACAGCTAGTACACACAGCTATAGAATACGTTTCTTTTATAATACTCCTTGGATCGCTCTTTACAATCTCAGGTGGCATTTTACTTCGAGGAAATCCCAGGGGAACACCTATGATAAACACGGCTTTTCTCTTCGTAGGAGCGGTGGTTGCAAATCTAATCGGAACAACCGGCGCAAGTATGCTTCTTATAAGGCCCTTGCTCAGAACAAATGATACGAGAAAGCACATAAGCCACATACCGGTATTCTTCATATTTCTCGTAAGCAATATAGGAGGCTCTCTTACACCACTTGGTGATCCTCCCCTTTTTCTTGGATACCTCCAGGGGGTGCCATTTTTCTGGACCCTGAGGCTTTTACCACTTTGGACTCTAGCAGTGGGAACAGTTCTTTTCATATTCTATTTGTTTGAAAGACGGGCATGGAAAATGGAATCACCTATTGATATTGTGAGAGACCAGATCCATCAAGAGCCGATTAAGATTGATGGAAAGCTCAATCTCATCTGGTTTATTGGGGTATTAATGGCAGTGTTTCTGCCAACGCCTTATAGAGAGACAATAATGGTTTCTATGGCATATCTCTCATATAGATTTACACCTAGGGAGATTAGAATACAGAATAGATTTACATTCTATCCTATAAAGGAGGTAGCAGTACTCTTTGCAGGGATCTTTGTCACAATGATTCCCGCCCTTTTAATTCTCAAGGCAAGGGGAGCCGAGATTGGAATCAGGGAGCCTTGGCAGTTTTTCTGGATTACAGGAGGGCTTTCATCTTTCTTGGATAATGCCCCTACTTATCTTACATTCTTTTCCCTCGCCCAGGGATTAGGTAGCAGTACGATCAGGATTCCAGAGGATATTCTTATCGCTATAAGTAGCGGGGCAGTCTTTATGGGGGCAAATTCTTATATAGGAAACGGTCCAAATTTTATGGTGAAATCAATATGTGAGGAGGTAGGTATCAATATACCGGGCTTTTTTGGTTATATGTTATATTCGGGTTCGATTTTAGTACCAGTATTTATACTGATAACTGTCGTATTTTTCCTATAAATGGAAATCCTAAACGGATTTTTTTTGATGCGTAACAATTGCCTCCCCTACTTCATTATGAACCCTTAGCATTGGGAAGGGGTCTTTACCCGTAATCAAGAGTGCACTGCGCCTCCGTGTAAAGTAGTTCCAGGGCCATTGAAAAAGAACCAGAACCTTATTATCAAATTCAACCAAATAACAGATATGCACAAAGACCCAGATTAACCAGGCTAAAAATCCATTGAACCTAAGTCGTCCTAAGTCCGCTACGGCCTTATTTCTTCCAATCACTGCAAGGTTGCCTTTATTTCTATATTGAAACGGCGGAGGTATCTTACCTTTAAGCCTCTCCTTGATAACATCTGCCACATATGCTCCTTCCTGCATGGCTACAGGCGCCACACCGGGAAGTGGCTTTCCACCATCATATGGATAATTTGCCAAATCACCAACCACAAATATATTTGGATAGTTTGGTAGGGTAAAATCGGGCTGGACCACTACGCGCTCGGCATGGTCTAGCTTAGCCCCCGTTGCTTTAGACAGCACCTGTCCTAAAAAGGATGCCTTTACTCCTGCCACCCAGAGTATAGTTTGGGATTTAATCTGTTCTATTTTATTCCCACTTCGTGTTGTTACAATGCCATCACTTATATCAGTTACCATCGTTTGGGTTCGCACATTGACATTGAGTCGGACGAGTGCCCTTTGTGCTTTGGCAGATAAATCCGGCGGATAGGTGGGCAATATCCGGTCAACCCCTTCTATGAGTATAATCTCTGATTCTGATGTATCTATATTCCGAAAATCATCCTTTAGAGTGGTGCATGCAAGCTCTCCCAATGCCCCTGCCAGTTCTACTCCCGTAGGACCACCTCCGACTATAACGAACCTCATCCATGCACGGCGCATCTCAGGGTTGGTCTCTCTCTCCGCTGTCTCAAATGCAAGAAATATACGTCGCCGGATCTCTAGTGCGTCTTCCACCGTCTTTAATCCAGGAGCCCTCTGTACCCAATCATCATTGCCAAAGTAGTGATGGCTTGCACCTGTAGCAACAATGAGTGTATCATAGATCATTTCCCCATCGCGAAGAAAAACCCTTTGACCATTTGGATCAATATCAACTACCTCTGCTGTCATTACCCATATGTTTTTATAACTGTTTAATACTACACGTATTGGTGAGGCTATATCGCCTGGAGACAACCCGCCTGTAGCCACTTGATATAGAAGCGGCTGGAACAGATGAAAGTTGCGTTTATCTATAACCGTTACCTTTACCGGTGAATTTCCAAGCGCCTTTGCGGCATTAAGCCCTGCAAATCCACCGCCAATAATTATCACGTGATGGATATAATCATATCTGACTGCCATGACCTGATTTTATCCGCCCTTGTATTAGTTAAATCACATGTATCGTGTAGTATCAACAAAAACTCCTATCAATCATTACTGTCTGTTGCAAGGATTGCCCTAAGCAACTCGGCAACGCTCCAGGCTTGGGCAATACACCCTCTGGGTGTATATGGAGGTTCGGCATCAAAGATCTCGCTAATAGTTCCAATCCCCGCGTCCTTGAGATGCTCTTTAAGCCCTTGAAGAAACATGTGCCCATTCTTTTTGTCTGGATATACCCGGCGCCATGCATCGAGGAGGCTTCCAATCAGCCAAGGCCATACAGTGCCCTGATGATATGCGGCATCCCTGTGTCTCCTATCTCCATAGTATCGCGGATGATAGCCTTTGCTTCCGGGGGCAAGACTCCTTAACCCTACAGGGGTCAGGAGATTTTTGATAACGGCATCAAGCACAGGACGCCAGAGCCTTTCAATTAAGATGGGGAAGCGCAGGGACATAGAAAAGATCTGATTCGGCCTTAAACTTGGGTCATCTCCATTCTCTGCGTCAACTACATCAAAAAGATGGCGACCCATCTCAAACCAGAATCTCGTGTTGAATGAATCATATGCAAGTTTGGCTAGTGATAAAAACCCCTCTGAGGGTTCCTCTAAGTCCTCAGCCCACACAGACATAAGTCTCAGGGCGTTATACCAGAGGGCCTGAATCTCAACCGGTTTGCCCCGTCTCGGTGTAACAACCCAATCTCCAACCTTTGCATCCATCCATGTAAGTGGAAATCCTTTGGTTCCCGATTTGATGAGGCCATCTTTATCCATACCGATTCCGAAATTCGTTCCATTGACATAGTGCTCTATAATAGATTTAAGCACGGGGTAGAGCATCTTTAGTGTTTCTATATCACCAGTTGTCTGGTAATAACGGTCAATGGCATGAAAGTACCAGAGTGTTGCATCCACGGTGTTATAGAGTGCCGTTTTCTCTCCTTCTGGGAAGTGGTTTGGGAGGAGGCCATCTCTTACATAATGTGAAAATGTGCACAGAATCTCTTTTGCCTCTTGATATCGGCCTGTGCATAGGGTAAGCCCTTCAAGGCTTATCATCGTATCCCGCCCCCAATCTGTAAACCAGTGGTAGCCAGCCACAATTGTGCGTGCCTCATTGCCAGAGGCGCGTGCCAGAAATCTCTCCTCGGGCCGTGTTCCCGGGAATATAACAAACTGATCGGCAGCAATAACCAATTGTG
This sequence comes from uncultured Spirochaetia bacterium, assembly GCA_964389705.1. GTDB lineage: Bacteria > Desulfobacterota_D > UBA1144 > Nemesobacterales > CSP1-2 > PSLL01. The sequence goes on along the minus strand of CAYMEO010000008.1, from coordinate 28,102 downwards.
CTGCGGTGTCGGTTTGGGATAACTTAGGTGATATGTTCAGTAGATTTCGCAGGCGTTTCCTCTCAGCCTCTAAGATCGAATCAGGTGTAGACCCAATGGCCTCCCATAATTCCGTGCTCCCAACCAGTGCAGCGGATTTCTCAGTCGTAACCTCATTATAACCACGCTCCTGTTCCATGCGGTAGAGGACATTATTGGCTACCCTCTTC
>CAYMEO010000008.1:0-27793 GCA_964389705.1 uncultured Spirochaetia bacterium | reverse complement strand
ATTATAACCACGCTCCTGTTCCATGCGGTAGAGGACATTATTGGCTACCCTCTTCTCGGCTACAAAGACCCCATGATACGGCCTCATACAGAGCCTGAGCATTGGCCCTCCATTATTAAAGTGATGGATTTCATATCGGTCCTCTATTATAGTGACATTAAATGGCCATTCCGATGGACATTCAATGGACAACGGCTCGTCATGTCCGCGGAAAGAGACATATGGACGGAGATTGAGACGAATCGGTCTGCCATCTAATAGTCTGTAGTCAATATATACTGTATTCTGTCCATAAGGCATAACTATCCTTTTCTCTATTATACGGCCATCAATATCAAATACCCAGACAGGGGTTTGCCACTCACGCCGAAATTCTTTTAGAAATAGATGCCCTTGTCCTTCTATTTTGCCATTACTAAATTCAGTACATCCAAGACAAACAATATGATTCTCGAGTTGGACCTCGTCATCAAGCTTGGGGATCATCACTATACGTCCTATTGGCGCAGGCAGGTTGGGCGTAAATGGCCCATGATAGCGTCGTGTGGCAGCACCAAGTAGTGTTCCTGAGGCATATCCGCCGAGCCCATTGGTTACCAGCCACTCACGTGAGAGCAAGAGATTCGGGTCATTATCAGGCTTCCAGGGAAATACAAGAATCGGCTCAGTCATTTTTTGGCTGTACTCTTAAACTTATTGAGTGGCTAGTTCTCACTCTTACCCCTTAATAGTTTGGCCACAAGAAGCCCTAATCCTAGAACCACAATAAATAGGCTTATTAGGGGTTTTTCCTTAACCTGCCGCTGTATAGCCCCGATTCCCTTTTTACCTACTTTGCTCCCATCGTCTTTGACTGACTCAAACCTGTCCTTGCCCGTATTTGTCAACCTCTGGACTAAATCAGTCAGCTCCGAGCGTAGCTTATCTATATCAGACTTCAAGGTCTCTAAATTTAGTTCCTGTGACTTGTGTTCTGTCATTGGTCAACTCCATTAAACTTAATTTATAACCTTCTCTTTTGAATGTTTACCGAAGAGAAAAACACTGCACTCTCTGCAGCTAATCTCCATCCACTTTTACTACAAGGATTGGTAATTCCTGGACCCCCGTAGCGCGGGTCATCGCTTGACCAAACGAGTTTCCATGAGCCGTCATTAACCGGTGCGAGGAGTGGCTCTGGGGAGGGTTTATATTCGAACTGGGCTCCGAGATTGACAACCAAAAGGCGATCACTTCTATCTTCACCAAAGAAGCGGATGATAAATGCATTGGGACCTATTACAGCGCCGTCAATGCGATCACGCCTCTGTGCAGCAATAACGCGGTCTTCTTGGCGAATGCATAACAGATCTCGATGAAGGAGATAGATTCGGGCATTGGATTCACGTTCAGAGAGGTCTAACCTTGAGCGCTCGAATGTAGATGGTGCGCAGGGATCTGGAACCCGATCCTGTGATTTATCTGATCCATAACTGGGAAACTGTGAGAGAAAATCTTTTCGACCTTGGTGGACATTTTCTGCCAGTATCCTATCACCATGGTCAGCAAAATAGAGAAATGGGGTTGAAGCACCGAACTCCTGACCCATAAAGAGCATTGGTGTCTCTGGTGCGAGGAGCATAAGGGCTGTAATTGTCCGATACCGAGATGGACTCGTCATGGCGTGAATACGCTCTCCATACAGGCTATTTGCCACCTGATCGTGGTTTTGTGTAAACAGGACGAATGCACTGGCTGGCTCCCGTGTTACGGCCGTGCCTCTGGGCTGTTTCTACCACTTGTAGTGTTGTCCTTGATAGAGAAATCCACTTTTTATAGATGATATGAATTCCTGAGGTTCTCCCCGGTAATCCATGTAATATGCCTCGCGTCTGCCCGTTAGGGCAACTGTAGCAGAGTGATGAAAATCATCGTTCCATAGGGCATCAAGTCCATATCCCCCTTTTTCAACCGGGGCAAGACAAACAACGTCTTGTGGCTCATTCTCTCCTATAAGCACGATCCTTCTCTTTCCAGCTACATCCCTTGCCTTTTCTGATATCTCCGATAGTATGTGCAGGGAACTGGAGTCATATATATTTTGTGTTGCATCAAGACGCAACCCGTCTAGATGGAATTCAGCAATCCAGTAGCAGGCGTTGCGTATAAAGAACTCCCGAACCTCCTTAGATCCCGGACCATCAAAATTGGGCGATTCTCCCCAGTCAGTTTTATATCTATCTGAAAAGTAGTCATCGCTATATTCTTTAAGGTAATTACCATCCGGTCCAAGGTGGTTATATACAACATCGAGTATAACTCCAATGCCGTATCTATGCGCTACATCAACAGATCGCTTCAGTGCCTCTGCATCGCCATATACATGGGCAGGTGCATAGAGGCCTACACCATCGTATCCCCAGTTCCAACGGCCCGGAAATTCAGCAATGGGCATTAATTCAATGAGTGTTATTCCAAGTCGCTTGAGTTCTTCTAATTCTCGTGCTGCCGCATCAAATGTCCCCTCGCGTGTGAATGTGCCGATGTGTAGTTCATAAATCACCTGACCCAATATATCTACTCCCTGCCAATCTGAATCGCTCCATCTGTATGCCCATGGATTGACTACCATTGAAGGTCCGTGAGGTCCATCCGGCTGAAATCTGGAGCAGGGGTCGGGATACTTTTTGCCCTTATCCAATGTATTGGGTACGATATAAGTTAGCCATAAGATTTCGTGTTTCTAAATTAATTTATTATTTATAAGCAATATGTATACCAAGGCGGTTTAATATCTATATCTCTAGCCTTTATAAGAGGTTGCGAAATTTAATGAGGGTGGGAATCTCTTTTCTTGTGCACCAATACACTACAGGGATGTGTAATTTTCCACAATAGGCGCTCAAAATAAATCCATGTAGTCTGCAGCATTTGTCTAGTCTCTGCTCCTTGATCGGGCCTTTCTTCCTTCTTTATGTTCCTGTTTTTTCCTCAACTGCCTCAACGATATTGTGGATTCTGTTGCTGTGCCTCTTACTCAGTGCCTCAAACTCCTTCTGGAGCTGTGCTAGCTCTTCATCAGAGAGGTTCTCAAGATCAACTAAGCCTGTGCGGGCATCTTTGACACTACGAATCAACTCATCGAGTTTAAGATGAATTGCCTTTGCATCACGGTTCTGCGTGTTCTGTATCAGAAACACCATGAGGAATGTCACAATTGTTGTACTGGTATTAATCACGAGTTGCCATGTATCTGAGAAGTGGAATATTGGGCCAGTTGCAGCCCAGATAATAACGATCATTAATGCAAATATAAACGCCCAGGATGAGCCAAAGGCCGCTGAGCTCTTATGTGCAAATCTTCGGAAGAACTTATTCATTATCCTTATATCTCCTTATTTATTTTACTACACAATCAAGCACTAATCTATATAAATCTGGCAATCAATATGCCAACTTATTGGAGGGTTAAAGCCTCTATTGCCTAAATATCAAATCCGCCCGAAATCTGTTATAAATAATAATATGAAATCAAAAGGGGGTCTTCCACGCCTACTGGCCTTTAAGGTATTAAATAGGGTGCTCTTTGAAGGAGCCTATCCAGACCTTGTACTGAAAAGTGTATTCGAGAAAAACCCTACCCTTTCCCATATGGATAGATCACTTTTAACAGAGTTAGTCTACGGCATTATTCGGTGGCTTGGAAAACTAGACTACATAATAGGTCTTTTCACAGAGAGAAAGACTAGTAAGAAGGAGATCCTAAATATACTGAGAATTGGCCTATATCAACTCCTATTCTTAGACAACATCCCTGACTATGCTGCAGTATTCGAGACTGTAGACGTTGCAAAGAGGATATATGGAGAGGAAGTCGCAAGGTTTGTCAATGCGATTTTAAGAGAGTTCTCAAGAAGCAAGGAGGATATACAATACCCATCTAGAGAGTTAAGTCCAATAAGCTACATATCTGTAAATTATTCCTTTCCTCAGTGGCTTGTAAAGAAGTGGATAGATACACTTGGAATGGATTTTACAGAAAGACTCTGCGATTCACTCAATCGAGTTCCACCTCTTACAGCAAGGGTAAACACACTAAAAACGACAAGGGATGATTTAATCCAAGAGATATCAGGTAGAGACATCAAATTGGAAAAGACTAAATACTCACCGGCTGGAATCTCATTTTTAACTAGCCTTAATCCAACAGAGATCCCCGAGTTTAACTCGGGACTTTTTACATTACAGGACGAAGGGGCACAGCTTATCTCATACCTACTTGATCCAAGGCCCGGAGAGAGGATACTTGATGCTTGCAGTGCACCAGGGGGGAAATCCACACACATTGCAGAGCTCATAGGAAATCATGGAGATATCATCGCCTGCGATATTAACCACTCAAGACTAAGACTGGTCAAGATACAATCAATGAGATTAGGAATAAAGATAATTAAAACGATTTGCACTGATCTGTCCGGTGAGAGTTTCTTGGAGGGAGAGAGATTTGATAAGATTCTGGTTGATGCACCATGCTCAGGGCTTGGGACTATTAGGAGAAATCCAGACATAAAGTGGAAGAGAAAATGGGATGACGTACTTGAACTCTCAGATATTCAGTTTAGAATCTTATCAGAGACATCGGCTAGACTTAAAGTAAACGGTATAATCGTCTATTCGGTGTGTACACTGATGCCCGAGGAAAATGAGGGTGTAATTCAAAGGTTTCTATCCACACATCCGGAGTTTAGGATTGATTTAGATATGGAATCAAAATCTTATATTAAAGACTTCTTAGATGAAAATGGATTTTTCATTTCCAATCCGATAAGGCATAATATGGATGGGTTCTTTGCCGTAAGAATGAAAAAAATCAGATAGAGAATCATAACTGAAATGAAGAAGTTGGTAGTTCCTTCTATACTTTCCTCTGATTTTACTAGACTGGGAGAAGAGGTAAAGGCCGTCCAGAGGGCAGGGGCTGACTGGATTCATGTAGATGTAATGGACGGTCATTTTGTACCCAATATAACCATAGGGATTCCTGTAGTAAGATCGCTCAAGAGCCTGAATCCCCCTATGATGGATATTCATCTTATGATTGAGAATCCAGAGAGATTTATCCGACCATTTATCGAAGCCGGAGAGCCATTTGTAAAGGCCATAACAGTTCAGATAGAGACCTGCGGGCTTCTCTATAGCACTATATCCGAAATTAGGTCTTATGGAGTAATGGCAGGGGTTGCACTTAACCCAGCAACCCCAATCTCTTCAATAGAAGAGATATTTCCCTATATAGATCTGGTACTTGTAATGACAGTAGAGCCAGGTTTTGCAGAACAGAGATTCATTAAGACAATGATTCCAAAGGTAAAACACCTAAGGCGGATAATTGACAACTCAGAATACAAACCACTTATTTCAGTTGACGGTGGAATCAAACTGGATAATATCCGTGAAGTTGCCGAGGCTGGTGCTGATATCTTTGTTTCAGGCTCAGGTATATTCAAGAGCAAAGACTATGCCGAAACTATATGGGCAATGAAAAGAGAGGTAGAAGATGTTGGAAGGAAAAGTGATAGATAGCAGGCTTTGGGTAAAAGGGCAGATTGAGGCAAGACTAGAGAAGGGGCATTTTAAATCTGCTATTCCTCTGCTTGAAAGGCTAATAAGATTGGGGCGAAGTAGCCTAAAACTCAAGGAGTTTGCATATGGCAACCTGGGGCAGGCATATCTCTCCCTAAGGAGGCTTGACAAGGCTGAGGATTGCCTAAAAAAGGCCATTAAATTAAACCCAAGGGAGTCGCGCTATCACTATCTTCTTGGTCTTGTCTATAGTGCATCCGGTATGATTTCCGATGCCCTCAAAGAGTTTGAACACACAGTCCGCATAGTTGATAATAAAAGCGAGTATCAACGCGCACTCGGTTGGGCAAAGTTCGTTTCCGGACGGACCGCAGAGGGAATAAAACACCTAAGAAAGGCCTTGGATTTAGATAATAAAAATGTCTATGCCTATGCTGACCTTGCATCCTGCTATATGAAGATAAACCGCTTCAGTAAGGCAAGTAAAATCCTAAAAGAGGGACTCTTGAGGATTCCGGGTGACCCTTTTTTAATCCGCGCCCAAAACTTAATTGAGCGTACAGGAGATGAATATAAGAAGATTAAAGAGGAGGAAAAAAGGGTTAGGTACAAGATTGATAAGATAAAAGACTCTAAATTTCACAAGGTAAGAAAATCTCTTCTTCGAGGAATGAGACTTGCAGGATATAGTGAGGCTCAGAAAAAGAGCGCTGAGAAGCTCTGGTACGATTTCTATAAGATGAGGAAACTCCATATCAGGCGCCCAGAGAGTTGGGCTGCTGCTCTCGAATACACCATAGCCAGGTTAGACCTAATAGAAGGGGAAACACAAAAGACGGTTGCCTCTAAATACGGTGTCTCAGAAACGATTATTTCTTCTCGATTTAACGATATATGCCGCACTCTCGATATCAGGGTTTTTGACAAGAGATACTCTGTAGGAGAAGAATTTTTCATAGGCATATTACACGGCCTTTCTCTCAGAGATGAGTAGCGTATAGAAATATTAGATTTCTGGAACCCGGTACATATCACATATATAACCTATGATATCTAAGAGCTATGGCCTATAAAAACTCCTACATTAGTGACATACAAAATTACTTTCTTTTTATGGTTGGCAGGGGAATTATGCTCTCCCCCAGAGACTATGATCTCATTATGAAATGGGAAATTAGAGGAGCCCCTAGGGAGATTATATATAGGGGAATAAAAAGAGCGATCGAAGATTTAAAGAAGAAAAAAGGTAATGACTGCCTTCCAAAAAGCCTAGGTGAGTGTGTTCCATTTGTTGAGGAAGAGATAAGAAATTACCAGAGTAATAGAGAAAACAAATCTGTTGTTGAGTTGACCAGAAGCGAAATTATTAAAAAGATCACCGAGAAACTAGCCACAATAATCACAAATGAAAAGAGAGAGAATGTAAGGCAACACTATATAGAAGTTCGAAAGATGATTTTGAATTTGACAGATTCAAATAAGGATATTTTCAAGGCAATTGAGAACATAGAAGAGGAATCATATGAAATCTTCTTCCAAACCCTGCCACAAGAGGAGAAAAAGAGAATATGGCAGATGGCCGAAGGTATGATTGACAATAAAAGGAAGCACCTTATGACTGAGAAGGCCAGGCGTGAAAGCGTTTTATCATTTCGAAATGAGATACTTAGGAGGGATTATAAGCTAGGTAGAATATATTCATATGAATAAGACCATGGTGAGGGGAGCAATCAAAAGCAAATCCATAGGATGTGACAGATGCCGTTGGAGGGGATACTATGTTGAGAAAAAGGGAGATATCGCCGTAGCAAGGATCTGCGAGTGTATATTAGGAACCCCCGAACATAAGCGCACAGGCTGCCCCGAATGTGGTGGTACCGGTTCAGTTCTGTCTAAAAACGAGAGGGGATACACCTGTATTGATATCTGTAGCGTGTGTGGGATGGTACGAAGAAAAGTAAAACTATATAATCTAGCAGGCATTCCAGCTAAGTATTGGGAGGTACTTCAACCAGATACATTTCATCCCAAGAATGGATCACAACAAAATGCCCTCACATATGTAAAGGATTTTGTAAAACAGTACCCTCATAGGAGGGGCTTTCTTCTTATGGGGGGGCCAGGTCGTGGTAAAACGCATCTCGCTATCGGAGCGATATCTGAACTTACACTAGAGCGCGGAGTAAAATGCATGTTTAAGGATTTTTTTCATCTTCTCTCTGAACTCAAAGAGGCATATTCTCAGGGCACACCAGAGAATACAGTGCTTTTCCCTCTTATAGAGACCGAGGTACTAGTTATAGATGAATTGGGTAAAGGAAAGAGTAGTGATTGGGAACTCAATATACTCGATCAATTAATTTCAAAGAGATATAACGCATCAAAGACGACTTTAGCAACCACGAACTATGTCTCCAGAGAATACATAATGAAAAAAGATCAAGAACAGCAAATACTAGAAGAAAGGGTTGGAGAGAGAATCGCATCAAGGCTCTATGAGATGTGTGAATTTATATATATTGAGGGAGATGATCATAGAAGCGAGGGTTATAAAAAGGTAAAAAAGAGGACTTAAAACCTCCAGAACCTAGAATGTACCCTTTTTACATCTTCTATAATCGAGTCTGCCTTTGTCTTTTGTGTTAAGTCTCCATAATCGGTCTGGGTTTTTTCGAGTAGTTCATCGATTACCGCTTTTGTAGATTCCCAAAGCCCATCTAGGCTATATCCGCCCTCTAGAATTAGGATTATTCTCCCACCACAGTACTGCTCTGACATCTCTTTTAAAAATCTGGTCATCTGGGCAAATCCTCTTGGAGAGAGCTTCATTCCTCCGAGTGGATCCCGGTAATAAGCGTCGAATCCCGCAGAGACCAATATAATTTGAGGTTTATACTGGTCAATGACAGGCCTTAGAATCTCAAAGAAGATTTTGATGTACTCTCTATCTCCCATTCCCGGGGGGAGGGGTACATTGATAGTATATCCTGCTCCCTGTCCAGTTCCTACTTCTTCTATTTTTCCGGTTCCTGGATAGTATGGATACTGATGTGTGGAAAAGTATAGTACATTAGGGGAATTGTAGAATATATGCTGAGTTCCATTTCCATGATGGAGATCCCAATCAACTATTAGTATACGATCCATTCCGTAGAGCCTATTGGCATAGGCTGCGCCTACGGCTATATTATTAAATAGACAAAACCCCATAGCTCTATCTCTCTCAGCATGGTGTCCAGGTGGACGGACAAGGGGAAATGCCATATCAACCTCTCCCTTTAAGACGTTATCAACTGAAGAGAGCATCCCACCTGCGGCTCGAACTGCCGCATTAAACGATAATGGACAAGTAGATGTATCAGCATCGAGAAATACCCTTGTTTTTCCCCTTGTTGACTCAATAAAATCAAAATATCTGGGTTCATGAACAAATGTAATCTCCTCTTTTGTTGCATCGCGTGGCTGAATCTTCACCAATTCATCAATGAGCTTTGTTTCACGCAGCATATCAACAATTGTAATGAGTCTCTCCTGAGACTCAGGATGTCCACTACCGTTGTCATGCTCAAAATAGAGTTTATCAAGAACGATACCGAGCCTTTTCATTTATCTTCTCCTCAATAATAAAGTAGCACAGGTTAAAATAAGGCACAATTTACATTATAAAACTTTTTACAGCCCCAATCAGATAGAGAGAGCCAGTAATACATACGGGAACAGAAAGAGACTCTACTCTATAAAATGCCTCTCTAATATCCTCTATGATCTCTACCTCCTTTAAAAATTCCTCTGCTACCCTAGCTAGTTTCTCTGCCTTAATACCCCTTCCGGAGGGCACATCAGTTACTATAATGCACCGGGCAATCTGGGAAATCTCCTCTATGTATTGCCTATGGTCTTTATCTCCAAGCATACCAATCAAGAATAAAAATTTCCTACCCGGAAACATCTTTTGAATTGACTCTTTAAGTGCCCGTGCTCCACCAGGATTGTGTGCGCCATCCAAGATAAGGGGAGGGTCATCCCTTAAAAACTCCATCCTTCCTTCCCACCTTACAGATAAAAGTCCATCTCTTAGATTCCTCTCTTTTATCTCCACCGCATAAGATCGGGAGAGTGATTCTAGTGCACAGATGGCAACAGAGGCATTTTCAACCTGATAAAATCCCGGTAAGGCGCACCTAAGATGATCAAGATCCCATATTACTCCAGAGTATCTAAAATCCTCTGTACCTTCTCCTTGAGTCCTAAAATCCCTCCCCATTATGCTAAGAGGGGCAGACCTCTTATAGGCTATAGACTCAATTACATCGAGTGCCTCCCCGTTTGCAGCGGTTACAACAGGCACCCCCTGTTTTATAATCCCAGCCTTTTCAAAGGCTATTTGCCCTATGGTCTCTCCTAGAAACTCTGTGTGATCCCTTGAGACATTTGTAATTACAGACAGAAGTGGAGTAACCACATTAGTCGCATCCCATCGTCCTCCCATTCCTACTTCAAGCACCATAAAATCTACCTTTTTCTCTGAGAAGTAAAGAAACGCACACGCTGTAAGAACCTCAAAATAGCTTGGCTCCTGTAGAAGCCGAGAGGAAAGATTCTTAATCTCCAAAATCAATCTATATAGGTCATCAATAGGAATCTCCTCATCGTTTATCCTTATCCTCTCCGAGACCCTTATAAGGTGAGGAGAGGTATAAAGTCCGGTCTTATAACCCCCTGATTTAAGAACGGATGCAACCATCGCCGAAACGGAGCCTTTTCCATTTGTTCCTCCAATAATAATACTCGGCATTTTATTGTGTGGATTCCCAAGGGCAGAAAGAAGCCTTATAATCCTCTCGAGGCCAGGATTTACCTTATGGAGTCCAAGGGAATTGAGATAAGAAATTGCATCCGTCAATTCTAAGTTCCCACGTCTATCACACAGAGGAGATCATTTAAATCCTTCTCTGTAAACCATAAGAAAATTTTTTATCCCGGAGGCCAGGTCATACGCCTTCCGCCCAATAGGTGAAAATGGATATGCCAGACTGTCTGACCACTTTGCAAGCCACAGTTTATAACCAATCTAAATCCACGCTGACTAATGCCTTCTTTCTTTGCGATAATATTCGCAACATATATGAGGTGTCCAAGGAGAGGTTTATCCTCCTCAGTTGATTCAACCACTGTTCGTATATGCCTTTTGGGGATTATTAGGATATGGGTGGGTGCTTGAGGTTTTATATCCCTAAAGGCAATTGAAATATCATCTTCATATACAATTGTAGCTGGAGCTTCTCTATTTACAATCTTACAAAATATGCAGTCTTCCATACTTTTCTCCTTAATGAAATGTAAGGCGGTTTTCTTATTATATCATAAAGCCTAAGAAGGATCTGTAATTACCTGTAGACCAAAAACAGTAATAATTTCCACTCGGTATTAACTTGATATTAGAGCCCTATGGATGTAGAATTGACTAATTATGATTTCAAGAGACAAAGAGGAATTACTCCCTAAACCAAAGGCCGAGAGAAAAAAGGCACTAGAAGAGTATATATCAAAAAAGAGGCTCAAATCCACAAAGCAAAGGGACACCATTTTTGATGAATTCTTCAACCACCCCGGGCAACATATAACAGTGGAAGAACTCTATGAGAAGGTAAAAAAGCAAAATCCAAAGATTGGGTATGCCACAGTCTATAGAACCCTAAAGCTCTTTAAAGAGTGTGCCTTAGCCTTTGAGAGAAACTTTGGAGATGGCAAAACCAGGTATGAGCCAGTTAAATTTGAAGGAGAACACCACGATCACCTCATCTGCATTGGGTGTGGAAGGATCATAGAATTTGAAAATCCAGATATTGAGCACTCTTCAAGGGAGGTTGCAAGGCTCAACGACTTCAAGGTCATAAACCATAAACTTGAGCTTTACGGATATTGCTCAACATGTACAAGGAAAAAAGACAAGTAGATTTAGTTACCCACGGTAAGTAGATTCATCCCTCGAGAACCACAACTGCTGTAGCGTAATCACCGTCATGCGAGATTGATACGTGAATAACATTCATTTTCATAATCTCTGATACATATTTTGCCTTCCCATAGAGATTGACATAAGGTTTCCCATATTTATCCCTTAGGACTTCAATATCGAGCAGCCGGATATTGGTTTTAAAGCCCCCTCCAACGGCCTTAAAAAAGGCCTCTTTTACGGCAAAATTTGCGGCAAAGCGCTCAGAACTCCTCTCATATCGCTCGCAATTATCTATCTCACCTTGTGAAAATACCCTTTTCTTGAATCTGTCTCCCCAAATCTTTAAGAGCCTCTCGATTCTATTTATGTTGACAAGGTCAATTCCTACACCTAAAATCATCTCTCTAGAATAGTTACCTACAAAGTCTAGACATCTCCCTTACAGCGCTTTCAATCCCGACAATTACAGCACGCGATATGATACTATGACCGATGTTTAGCTCCTCAATCCCATCTATCCTGGCAACCCTCCTTACATTTAGGTAGTTTAGTCCGTGCCCTGCTGCAGCCCTCAATCCAAGCCCAAGGGTTATCCTTACGGCCTCTTCAATCTCACTTAATCTAGCCTCTCTTTCTCGGTCGTGTTTTGCCTCTGCATATCTGCCAGTGTGGATCTCGACCATATCAGCCCCTGTGTTTTTTGCAGCCCTAATCTGCTCTGGATCTGGATCCATAAAGAGGCTTACAAATAGACCGTTTTCCTTGAGCCTCTCCACTATACTGAGAATCTTTCTCGAATTACCTAAAACATCGAGCCCGCCTTCAGTGGTTATTTCCTCTCTTCTTTCAGGAACAAGTGTTACCATATCCGGCTTTATATCGAGTGCAATACTTAACATCTCAGGGGTTGGAGCCATCTCCAAATTGAGTTTGGTCTTTACAACCTCCCTAAGGATCCTTAAATCTCTGTCCTGAATATGCCTTCTATCTTCTCTGAGGTGTGCTACAATGCCTTCAGCCCCTGCGAGTTCCGCCAGATAAGCGGCAAGGATTGGATCGGGTTCTACTCCTCTTCTTGCCTGCCTTAGTGTTGCCACATGGTCTATATTTACGTTTAATCTGGGCATTGATTTAATAACTCCTCCGGTCTTTACAATCTCATTCTCCAATATCGCGCTCAATCAGAGAAGCGATCTCATGCGCGATTTCTCTTATTAGTGATTCATCCTCACCCTCTACCATAATTCTTGCAAGGGGCTCAGTTCCAGAATACCTGAGGTTTATTCTTCCCCTATTTTTTAGGTTCCTCTCAGAGAGAACAAGCAAATCAGAAAGCCCCTTTATAGATTTAAATGGTTTTTTCTCTCTTACCCTTACACTCAAGAGCAGTTGTGGATATAGGTCTATTATCTTTGCAAGTTCCGAGAGTTTCTTTTCCTTTCGCTTCATGATGGCTAGAACCTGGAGGGCGGCAAGTGTTCCGTCACCAGTCGTAGTATGATCAAGGAATATTATATGTCCTGATTTCTCACCTCCGAAGTTACATCCTCTTACCCTCATTTCTTCTACAACATACCTATCTCCAACTGCTGTCCTGATTAATTGCCCCCCATTATCACGTATAAATGCTTCAAGAGACATATTACTCATAATAGTTGAGACAACCGTGTTTTTTAATAACCTTCCACTCTTAATCATTTCCTCTGCACATATGGCCATTATTTTATCCCCATCCACTATATCTCCTGTTTCATCACAGAAAATAACCCTATCGGCATCTCCATCCAATGCTATCCCCAAATCTGCTCCTGTCTCCTTCACCTTTTGTTTGAGTAAATCCGGGTTGAGGGAGCCGCACTCAGTATTTATGTTCTTGCCATCGGGTTTTGATCCAATTGTTATAAGGTCGGCGCCCAATTCTTCAAACACTATTGGAGAGACTCTGTAGGCCGCTCCGTTTGCACAGTCTAGGACAATTCTAAGCCCTTCGAGCGTCATGTCTTTTGGAAATGCGTTCTTGAGAAATACCACATATCTCCCTCTGGCATCGTCGAGTCTCGAGGCCTTCCCAATATCCTTAGGAGAAACGCTCAGGCGATTAATTCCTTCACCTAAGACGAGCTCCTCTATCTCTAGCTCCTTTTCATCGGGGAGTTTAAACCCAAATCTATCAAAAAACTTTATGCCGTTGTCTTCGTAAGGGTTATGCGAGGCAGATATAACAACACCCGCATCTGCCCGCATACTGGCTGTAAGAAATGCAATAGCAGGGGTAGGGAGTGGACCTACGAGGAGCACATCGGCACCCATAGAGGTAATCCCTGCCGATATTGCCTGTTCAAACATATAACCTGAGAGTCTCGTATCCTTACCAATTACTATTTTAAGTCTTTTCGAATCTGTCTTTTCCTGTTTTAATATATATGTCAGTGCCTTACCGAGTTTAAGACTCATCTCAGGGGTCATAGGGTCATAATTCGCCACCCCCCTTATACCATCTGTTCCAAAAAGACGTTTATTATTAGGTTCTCTCAATTTTATCCTCCAAGCATATCTATTTTCTTAATATTACCTGAATCTCATCAGGCACCTTTTTCTTTAGGATAAGATTTTCTCTATAAGGATAGTTCACACTTACCTTGAGTCTCTGTATCCTCCGCTTGGGGTTCTGTTTAAGTTTACTCACATCTACGGAAACCTCTATGTCATCGCTGTTTAGGTTTTTAATAATCCGATACGGACCCTCAAACACCAATTCGGCCTTGAGGGGCTCTAGAGGCTCAAATTGAACCCCATCAGAATTAAGGAGGGTTATATTCATATCCTTGAATTCCTTTATCACAGTCTTCTCCTGAATATCTACTGTAACCCTTGCAAATCTCTTCTCAAGTACCTCAACCCCTGGAGGCACCTTAAGGGGAACCTCGATTGTGAAGCTAGACCTTGCACCAGCAGTTGAGACTAGATCAGTAGAGATGCTTTCGATCTGTGATACTATCCGTTTTGGTCCCCTAATCCTGACCTTAGGGGGCACCACTTTAGGTTCACCTAATATCTCATAACCGGTATCGGGAATAGAAATTGCGGGTTTTACCATGACCTCTTTCTCTATTATTTTATCAATATCTATTTTGATTTCAGCCGGGCTTATTCCCACTACTTGTACCCCACTTGGGGGTTTTATCTGATCTGTACGAATCTCGAATTTAGAAACCCCAGGGGTGGCATGAGAGAGATCAAGTGTTAAAACTATATCTCGGGGTGAAAGTGATGAGAGCTGGGTTCTGGGTCCTCGAACCCTGAGGTTTAGTGTCTGAGGAGGATCATTCATTATGACAAGATCCGCAGGGAGATTGATATAATTGATCTCAGCCAATACACCCCTTTCTACATCTTGCTCAACATTGGCTGAGAACCAGAGAGCTACTGCAAAGGCCACTGCGAGAATCTTTTTACCACGGTTCTTAAGGAAAAGTCCCTTGAGTCCTCTTAGCAATGCCTCTCCTATGATGGGCATCAAGGAATGTACTGCATCCCACCACAGAGATACTGTGTCTCCAATTCGATTTAAGATTTCCCATATCCTGCGGTTTTTACCTTTCATAATGACATAAGCCGAGACAAATTAGGCCTCCGTTTTTTCAATTCGCCTTTTCCTCAGGAGGCTGAAAAAACCGGTTTTTTCAGCCTGTCCTCTTTTTACCCCCAGTATATCAAAAAGACGGTTGTCAAGAGAGGTAGCATCAAGCCCCCTCATCAGGTTCCCTCCAAAGGCAAGTGATATTATTCCTGTTTCTTCAGAAGCCACCACGACTGCAGCATCGGTTTCTCTTGATAGCCCTATGGCCGCTCTATGTCTTGTGCCGAGTTCTCTTTCTAGATCTGGGTCAGTAGCAAGAGGAAAAAATGAGCCTACAGATAGTATCTTATTCTTTCCTATAATCATCCCACCATCATGGAGAGGAGAGTCCTTATTGAAAATGGTTATGATCAGCTCCCTTGAGATCCATGCATCGAGCCTCATTCCAACCTCAACGAAATCTGCAAGGCTGTCTTTTCTCTCAATTGCAATAAGCGCTCCGATCCTGCGGCTTGCCAAGAAGCTTGTCGCCTTCACAATTTCATCAACAATAAACTGCTCTGATTTCCTATAATAAGTCCTTAGACCCAGTGGATTGCCGCCAAATGCAGCAAGGGCTCTTCGTATATCGTTTTGAAAGAGAATTACAACGATCAGGATTATAGATCCTAGAAAATGATCCAGAATCCAGTTAAGTGTATAGAGCTCCCATTTTTGAGAGAGGAAATAAAGGACAAATATAGATGCAAGACCAAAAAGCATCTGAACCGCGCGTGTTCCTTCAATAAGCCTCAGGATGTAATATATAATTAGGGCGACTATTATAATGTCTGCCGTATCAGAGAGGTACCTAAAATGTAAGATTGCATCGAGCATTTTGTCCCCTCCTTATTTGTGCCTAACGCTTTAGACTGACAAAATTGCATCTACCATCTTTGCTATGTGCTTCATATAGAGGACATCATGGACTCTTATAACTGATGCACCATTCATAATACCAATGGCTACAGTTGCGGCAGTTCCCTCTAATCCTCCGGATTCACCGACGATCTTGGCTATAAAGGATTTTCTTGAAGTTCCTATCAAAATTGGTTTGTCAAGTATTAGAAATTCACTGAGGCGCCTGAGGAGTATAAGGTTATGAAAAGGGGTTTTTCCAAATCCGAAACCTGGATCAATCAAAATACTCTGTGGATTAACGCCTCTTCCCTCTGCCAATTCAATGGATTCCGTAAGTGACTGGATTATATCGGATATAATATCATTATACTCAGTCTTGGTCTGCATATCATAGGGACGAGAGGTGGTGTGCATAAGAACAAGACCGGCCTTGTATCTTGCCACAACCGGAGCTATGTCGGGGTCAAATTTAAGTCCACTTATATCATTTACTATTGATACCCCTTCTTCTAGAGCCTCCCTAGCCACTTTCGATTTGGTCGTATCTATTGAGAAGATAGTATCAAATCGTTTCCTTGCCTCCTTTATTATGGGAATCGTGCGTCTTAGCTCCTCCTCTTCTGAGACCCCGATTGAGCCGGGCTTGGTTGATTCTCCCCCTATGTCTATAATGTCTGCTCCTTCAGTTATCATCTGTTCAATGCGCCTTAGCGCATCGTCGGGATTATAATACCTGCCTCCATCATAGAAAGAATCCGGGGTTACATTAAGTATACCCATAACATATGTTCTCGAACCAAGTGGCAATTCTTTATCCCTACACATAAAGCCCCTCTGTTGTCGGCTTAAGGCTTTATCAGAATTAAGGCTTCGATCTTTAGTCATCTTCTTTTTTTTAGACGATATGTATGTGGTATTTTACTAATCTGAAGGAGGTTCTGCCACTATAGCCAGATAAAACGCCTTAAATCGAATGATTATTTAAGAAGTCGGAGAAGAAATATCGTAGCTTTTTAAGAGTCCTTATTAGTTCTCATTGCTACTGCGCCCTTTGCGCTAAGAGAACCTTCCCAAGACGGGTATTGGGCTCTTGTCTGTTTTACGAGGTCATCGAGCTCTTTTCCATCAATCACTTCCCTTTCAAGGAGTGCCTCGGCAAGCTTGTGAAGGAGGTCTATATTTTCCTCGAGGATGGCCTTAGCCCTTTTGTAGTTTTCAGTAACTACCCTCTTTATTTCCTTATCAATTTCAAGCGCTGTGGCTTCACTATAGTCCTTATGTCTGGCAAGCTCTTTACCAAGAAAGATCTGTTCCTCCCTTTTTCCAAATGTCACAGGCCCTACTTTATCACTCATTCCCCATTCACATATCATTTTTCTTGCAATCTCAGTTGCCCTCTCAAGGTCGTTTCCAGCTCCGCTTGTCTGCTCACCGAATATTATCTCCTCTGCTGCCCTTCCTCCAAGAAGAACAGTAATTGTATTATTAAGGTAGGCCTTAGAGAGCGTATATTTATCCTCTACAGGGAGCTGCTGTGTGACGCCTAGGGCAAGACCTCTTGGTATTATAGTTACTTTATGTATCGGATCTGTGCCGGGAGTGAGCTTTGCAACAAGGGCATGCCCGCCTTCATGATAGGCAGTTATCTTCTTTTCTGCATCGCTTATTATAAGACTCTTTCTCTCAACACCCATAAGTACCTTATCCTTAGAGTACTCAAAATCAACCATGGAGATCTTTGTTCTTCCCACACGTGCTGCGTGGAGGGCAGCCTCATTGACCAAGTTCTCAAGATCAGCCCCTGAAAACCCGGGGGTTGCACGTGCCACTGTAGCGAGGTTTACATCCTCGGCAAGCGGCGTGTCTCTTGTATGAACTTTAAGTATTTCTTCTCTGCCCCTCACATCCGGTCTTGGAACTACAACCTGCCTATCAAATCTCCCTGGGCGAAGAAGGGCAGGGTCTAGGACATCTGGACGGTTTGTTGCGGCAATAACTATTATCCCCTCATTGGGCTCAAATCCGTCCATCTCAACGAGGAGCTGATTAAGCGTCTGCTCGCGTTCGTCATGTCCGCCTCCGAGTCCTGCACCACGGTGGCGTCCTACGGCATCGAGTTCATCAACAAATACGATACAGGGGGCATGGCGCTTTGCCTGCATAAATAGATCCCTCACGCGTGATGCACCCACTCCTACAAACATCTCTACAAAGTCGCTTCCACTAATTATAAAGAAGGGTACTCCTGCCTCTCCTGCTATGGCCTTTGCAAGTAGGGTCTTCCCTGTCCCTGGGGGGCCTACAAGGAGTACTCCCTTTGGAATCCTGCCACCGAGGCGGGTGAATTTCTTTGGATTCTTAAGGAACTCAACTATTTCTTGAACCTCTTCTTTTGCCTCGTCAATCCCGGCAACGTCTTTAAACGTAATCTTATTCTGGTTTTCTGAGACCATTCGGGCACGGCTTCTTCCAAATGACATGGCCTTGGTACCCCCGGCCTGGAGCTGTCTCATAAACAGAACCATAACAACAATTAGGAGTATTACAGGTGCCCAATTAAAGAGTATATGCGTTATAGACCCCTCTCTCTGCTCCTCAAATCTAAATGATACGCCATTTTTCTTAAGTGTCTTTATAAGCTCATCACTTGCAGGTCCGGTCGTTTTAAAGCCCCTTTGGGACTCATCTTTTTTGTTTGAGTAGGTTCCTCTTATTTCATCACCCTTGAACTCAACGTCTTTTACCTCTCCCTGTTCGACGCTTGTGAGGAATTCACTATATGGAATCTCGGCATAGCTACTCTTAGGGGTTTGAAGGAACTGATACAGGGCAATAATTGTTACAAATATAACAAGCCATAGAATTAGATTTTTAAAAAGCTGACTGCTCACATTTGCCTCTTTTGAGTGAGATTTCCTAGAAAAGCATAGCACACCAAAAATCCTATTTCAACATTTTGGGTGGCTTTTTATGGAGAATTTAAGCTAATGGATTCTTATTGTGTTAATTGTCCAATTCGGCATTGCTAAAAATCCCGGTGCTTAGATACCTCTCTCCGGTGTCACACAGTACAGTTACTACCTGTTTTTGAGGGCCGAGTCTCTTGGCAACCCTCACGGCAGCAAAGGCAGCGGCACCCGATGATATACCGACAAGAAGCCCTTCCATAGAACAGAGGAGTTTTGTAAAGGCCTTTGCCTCCTCTCCCGTTACAGTCATTACCTCGTCATATATACCTGTATTTAGGACCTCGGGAATAAACCCTGCACCGATTCCCTGTATGGCATGTGTATTTGCTCTTCCGCCTGAGAGCACAGCGGATTCGGCAGGCTCTACAGCGACTATATGAATATTGGGGAATCTTTTTCGCAGTACCTCTCCTACGCCTGTGATTGTTCCGCCTGTTCCAACGCCCGATACAAATGCATGGATCTCCCCCGGAACCTGGGCCAAGATTTCGGGGCCTGTGGTTAATCTATGTGTTTGTGGATTGGCAGGGTTCTTAAACTGCTGGGGCATAAATGCGTTTGGGTTTTCCCTGATAATTTCCTCTGCCTTTCGAACCGCTCCTTCCATCTTTTCTTCAGCCGGTGTGAGTATAAGCTCTGCTCCATAGGCAGCAAGAAGTAGTCTCCTTTCAAGACTCATATCGTCTGGCATTGTGAGTATCAACCTGTATCCCTTTACAGCACACACGATAGCAAGGCCGATCCCCGTGTTTCCACTTGTAGGCTCAACTATTATACTCTTGCCCGGAGCGATTCTGCCCTCTTTTTCTGCTGCCTCTATCATACTGAGGCATATCCTATCTTTGACGCTTCCGGCTGGATTGAAGATTTCGAGTTTTGCCCAAACCGTAGCCGCTCCTTCAGGGACGACCTTGTTTAGCCTTATTACAGGTGTATCTCCAATCAGGTCTAATATATTATCTGTAGTATCGTATTTAGCCATATCAGTAAGATAGTCAGATAGAGTTACTGTACTTTAGGATACAGAATATAGGGGAAAAGAAAACCCCTAACTTTTATATCTGGCTCCTGTATTTTTAACTAAGATTCGTCTGATATTTTCAAAGAGTATTTTCCTTACCTCCTCTTCGCTAAAGGTGTACCTCAGTGCTTCTACAACCCTCCATGTATACGATATGTCCTTTACGCCCCTTAGTGTCCATATACAGCCGTCAAAATCCGAGCCAATAGCTACGGAATCTACTCCACCTATATCTGCAATGTGTTCTACAACCCTTACAAAAAGCGGGATACCGCCAAACAAACTCCATTTACGCAGATAGAATGGAAAGAAGGTAACCCCAATGATTCCTCCCCTTTTAGATATGGCCTTTATCTGGTCATCAGAGAGGTTTCTCTCTATATCACAGTACCTCCTTACCCCACCGTGTGTGTAGATTATAGGCGCATCCGTAATCTCAAGGATCTCCCAAAAGGCCCTTTCCGAGCAGTGTGCTACATCAATTAAGATTCCGAGTCTTTCCATCTCCACTATAACCTCTCTACCAAAATCCGTAAGTCCTCTGGTTCTGTGGAGCTTTAAGAAAGACGATTCGGCTATGTCATTTGAGTGCAGATGTGTAAGCGTAATATATATTACACCTTTTTGCTTGAGGGTCTCTAGGTTTTTAATATCCCCATCAAGGATATGACCGCCTTCGATAGCAATTGTGGCAGCTAATTTCTCCTCTTGAATTATACGCTCAATATCTGATAGGCCTTTAGCAATCTCTAATTTGTCCCTGTTGCTCTCTACAAATTCTTCGAGGAGGTTTAACATCTTGAGGGCTTCATCAAAGTAATTCTCTGAGTGTATATGAAACGGGACATAGACAACAAATGTAAGGCAATTTACACCACCATCTTTGATCCTTGGGAGGTCTATGTGGCTTTTGAATGGATTCCAAAAACCAGGTGGCTTCCCCCTTTTAGTTATATCTTCCCTAAGGTAGAACATATGTAAAAGGGCATGGGAATGTATATCCCAGACTTTCATGATAAGATGATAACAACCTCGCGTGATCTATTCAAACAGGGCTTCAGGTATTAAATTATAGGAATTCAGTATTCGGAGGAATGAAGATGGAAGAGAGGGATAGAACGTTTGATGAATACATTCGTAGAGTTGAAGATCAAGAATTAAAAGGGATACTACTTAAGCTCAAAAACGAGATGCGCAGACCCGGTGCCTCATGGGAATCTGTAAGAGTAATTATGACATCTCTATGGAATAAAAAGAAAGAGGCATTAATAGAGGTTCTTTCACTTATTCTGAAGTAGTTAATCTAAGGAATCTAAAAAATGAATAGGATAATTAAGATCATTTTAACCACGTTACCCGTATTAATCAATATGGGGGCACTTTTTGGTAATTTATCATTTGCACAGTGTGCAAATGATGAGGAAAATAATCAGTGTTCATCAAATGGTAAATCGAGTCTCAAAGATGCAGAAAGGACCTATCTGAACTACTATGAGGATTTCGGCAACATTGTCAGAGCCATAGATAAGCTCAACAGAATCATAGAACAAAATCCCAAGGACGCAGAAGCCATGACCCTTCTTTCCCGCGTCTGGCTAACTTATGGGGATGTTGTGGCCAAAGATAGAGATGAAAAACTTGTGGCTTATGAAAAGGGCAGGGATATTGCCAAAAGGGCAATCGAACTCAGCCCCAATGATCCAGATGCACATTTTTGGTATACGGCAAATATGGGCAGATGGGGACAAACAAGGGGGGTTCTAAGGTCGCTTTTTCTGGTCCCTCAGGTTAAGGAACAACTAGATCTAATCCTTGCCATCAATCCCAATTATGTTCCTGCCCTTGATGTTTATGGGATGCTCTACTATGAGCTTCCGGGATTTTTGGGGGGTAATCTGGAGCTATCGGAGAGGTATATTAGGCAGGCAATAGGGCTTGATCCGCATCTAACTGTATCTAGGGTTGATCTTGCAAGGGTTCTCATAAAAAGAAAAAAATATGAGGAGGCAAGAAGTGAGCTAAACAGGGTTTTAGAGGAAAAAGAGCCAAAACTCTATGCAGACTGGTATGTGAAGGATAGAAAAGAGGCTGTAGAGTTGATAGCCAATATTAATGGGAAAAAGTAGAGTGGCATACATAGTATAATATAGTACAGATACCCGATCTAAGTTTCACTTGATATTAGTCCGTCTCGACTGTAGATTAATTTAGTTATATGAAGCGGCAAATAAACCTAAATAAGCAAGACACGGTTGAATTATTATTTATTAAATCAATCTCATTTACAAAGCGATTTTTGCATAGGCGAACCAATTTCAGGCTATTATTTATCAGTCTATTTGCTCTAATAGTCCTTAGTTTCTTATTTCTATATGGTCTTTACTGGTACTTTGCCCATGATCTGCCCGACCTTACAAAAATCACTGGCTACAGGCCTCATCTTACAACTGAGGTCTATTCAATTGATGGTAGACTCATAGCAGAGTTCGGTGGAGAGCGGCGCATACTAATCTCTTATGAAGAGATCCCCAAATATGTAAAACAGGCATTTATGGCTGTAGAGGATAAACGCTTTTTTGAACACAAAGGCGTTGACCTTAGGCGTATTCTAGGGGCACTTCTTAAGAATGTCGAAGAAGGAGAGATAGTTCAGGGCGGCAGCACAATAACACAGCAGGTTGTAAAGAACCTTGCTCTCTCACCCGAAAGGAGCATATCCCGAAAGATCAAAGAGGCGATCCTGGCATATAGAATGGAGAAGAACCTCTCAAAGGAAGAGATTCTATATATATATCTCAACCAGATATATTTTGGGGACGGTGCTTATGGTATTGAGGCGGCAAGCAGAAACTACTTCGGCAAATCGGCAAGGGATATAAACCTTGCAGAGGCCGCATTTCTTGCGGCGATTCCAAAGGCTCCTACATACTACTATCCACGCGAACACTTTATGAGGGTAAAGGGCAGGCAGGGGCTCATATTAAAGCTAATGGAAGAAGACGGATTTATAACCAAATGGCAGAGAGAAAAGGCAGAGGAATATCCAATTAAAATTATCCCAAAGAGAAATATAAACCTTGAGGTTGCGCCCTATTTTGTAGAGCTTGTCAGGCAATACATGGAGGCTAGATTTGGCACTAAGGCCCTTATTGATGGAGGCTACACTGTATTTACGACACTCGATGTGGATTTAAGTCTCAAAGGGGCATGGGCCTTGAGGCGTGGGATTCTAGAGCTTGAGGCAAGAGAAGGAAGGCCCATTGTCATTGGACATTTAAATAACCACGGGGAGATAGAGAGGTTTATAAGATCACAAAAGGTTAAGCGTATTGATAAAGGAGGGTCATATAGAGCCATAGTCACAAGTGTTACAAAAGATGATTTATCTGGTGTCTTTACCTCTGAGATTAGTATTGGAGATCATCAGGGGATACTCAGATTCGCAGTAAGCTCCCCACTTGGAACTGCCATAGAGGGCATGGAGCAAAACACCCTATTTAAGAAGTATGCCCCTCTTAACGGTTATGAAGGAATCAGTCTAGTTCCATTTGCACTCAAGGTTGGAGATATAGTAAGAGTAAAGATAGAGAATCAAGATAGCAGTGGGAGATATTATGCATCTATAGATCTTACAACTGAATCTCAGGGGGCGCTTCTGTCCATGGATACAGCCTCCGGATATATAAACGCAATTGTTGGAGGGTTTGATTTTTCTGTCAGTCAGTTCAACCGTGCTACACAGGCACTAAGACAACCCGGCTCTGCATTTAAACCCATCGTTTATGCTGCGGCTATAGATAAGGGCTATACAGAGACCACGATTGTCAGCGACACCCCCGTTACAACCAAAGATTGGAGTCCTCAAAACTACGATGGAACATTTCTAGGGGAGATCCCTATGAGGGAGGCCCTTGCAAAGTCAAGAAACCTGGCAAGTGTGAGGATTATAATGGATATAAATCCCCGGTATGCCGCCAGCTATGCCAGGAAATTTGGATTTACATCTAATCTCAGTCCGTATCCTTCCCTTGCCCTAGGGGGCTCAGATGTGACCCTCCTTGAGATGGTAAGGGCCTTTGATGTCTTTGCTACAGGAGGTAAATTGGTCAAACCAAGGTTTATACTGCGCATATACGATAGAGATGGCAGACTCGTTGAAGATAATACGATATTGCAATCAAAAGAGGAATTTGAAAAGGCCGAAAGAGAGAGAAGACGCATGGAAATAATAAGGCAGATTGCTGCAAATACAAACGATCCAGAAATAGGTGAGGCCGATCTTCTCAAGACTGAATCTAAGGACTACAATGGGCAGAAACCAGATAGTGAATTTGTAACTGCCGAAGAATTTCTAAAGATCCTCCGAAGCGGCGATTTCTCAAGGCTTAGTCTATCATCCAATATGGGAGAGCAGGTAATTAGTCCCGAAACAGCCTTTATAATGGTCAATATGCTTCAGGCCGTTATTAAGGAAGGAACGGGACAAAGGGCAATTGAATTATCCTCTATCGCGCCGATCGCAGGCAAAACTGGAACCGCAAACAATTTTACGGATGCCTGGTTTATTGGGTTCAGTCCAAAGGTCATTACCGGCGTTTGGGTAGGCAAAGATGATCACAAGCCAATAGGCGAGGGAGAGGTTGGCTCAAGCACAGCCCTTCCCATATGGATAGATTTTATGAGAGAGGCCCTAAGAATGTATCCAGGCGGCAATTTTAATGTTCCAAATGGAATACAGTTTGTAAGCACCCCATATGGATACATACCATATAAGTCAGACTCAATACCAAATGACCTAAAGGTAGAAGGAGTAGAAGGAAGTGAAATCCATGTGGGGCAGAATAACTCTTCCGAGAGCGAGATTGATTTTCTCATAAGGCACTAATCTAAGCTTATAAAAGGTTTTATGGATTCAAGCCTCTTTTCTTCTATTCCATCTATCTTACGTAGCTCATCTATAGTCTTAAAAGGGCCATTTAGGTCTCTATACTCAACTATCCTCTTAGCCAGCTTGGGTCCGATCCCGGGGAGGGCCTCAAGGTCATCAACACTGGCTGAATTTATCCCTATAGGGATTCCGAGGGCCAGGCTCTTTTTTCCATTTATTCTTGAGAGGGAAATAGCCCCGCTATCGCTAAATATAATTCTATCTCCACACCTGAGATTCTTTAGCCTATAGAGTGAAGCGATCTTATTTATCTCATCCTTGCTATTAAATCCAAGTGTAGTGGGAAATTCATCGGGTTTAGATACCTCAATGTAGAATGCCGGCTCCTGTGCCGCTTTTTGTAATGGGTAGTAGATAATCCAATGCAGAGGCTCGATGCGAAACACAAAAACAAGAGAGCAAAAAAGAGCAAGGCATAGCGCCGGCTGATTAGAGAATATGGATAAGAGATTACTTCTCATAGCCACTAAAATATCCCCTTGACAATTCCTCCATCAACCTGAATTGTTGCTCCTGTAATGTAGCTTGCCCGCTCAGATGAGAGAAACACGACAAGGTCTGCAAGCTCCTTAGGTCTTCCAATTCTTCCCAAGGGGATGTCCTTTTCCCATGAGTTTATTATTTCCTCTGTGCTTACCATGCCTCTTTTGGCTCTTTCTTCTGCAAGACGTATGATCCTATCTGTAAGGATTCGGCCGGGGCAGACATTATTTACAAGGATATTATCCCTGGCAAATTCATTTGATATGCTCTTTGCAAATCCTATTACCCCGGCCCTTGATGTGTTTGAGAGAATCAGCCCGTCTATTGGCTGTTTGACGGCAACAGAGGTGATATTAATTATCCGTCCCCACCTTTGCCTCCGCATATAGGGGATGACCTCTCTGGTTAAATTGATTGTGCTCATCAGGTTAAGCTCCAGAGCCCTTTGCCAGTCATCTGGTGAGAAGCTGAGAAAATCCCCCAGAGGTGGGCCACCGGCGTTGTTTACGAGTATATGCACTGTTCCGTATCTCTTCACCGTTTGAGATACAATCTCCTTTACGTCCTCGGGTTTAGAGACATCCCCACTGATGGCAAGAACCTCCACGCCGGTTTCTGATTTTATCTCATCAGCCGTTTTTTCTAAGGCCTCTTTACCTCTTGAGCAAATGGTTAATCTCACACCCTCTTCTGCAAGCCCAAGGGCTACTGCTTTCCCAAGTCCTCTGCTTGAGGCCGCAACTATTGCGATTCTATCCTTTATATACAAGTCCATTTTGCGTTCTCCTTAGGTAATCAGAAAAGGCTTTGTTGCGTAAAAGAGAATGCGGCAGGTGTATGGTAGTTTAATTGTGTGAAAAAGAAACGAACCAAACACACATACCGCATTCGTAACTGGAAAGAGTATAACACAGCCCTTGTAAGACGGGGAAGTCTTAGGATATGGATAGATGAAGGAGCAATCAAGAGGTGGTTAAATCACAAACGCACTGGCAAGAGGGGATGTCGACGGACATACACAGAGACAGCTATAAAGGGTTAGGATTTGACTGGTACTGTGACTATTGCTAGATTTATGCAACAACGTCATAAGAAAATATAAATGCAAGTGTAGTAGAGAACAAGTTTTATATTAAAATCTCTATGCCTTATAGTGAGTATAGCATGCGGCTTTGATCATAATGCTGCATAGTGGTAATATAGTTCTATAGGGTAAGAATATGATAGACGGTGAATATAAGGCCCTTAAAGAATGGGCGATAACTATTAAGGCACTTGATGAAGGCAGACAGATAGTACTCCTAAGAAAGGGTGGGATCCACGAGGAGAACAGAGAATTTAGTATTAAGTATAAGAGATTTCTCCTCTATCCTACTTATGAACACCAAAGAGAGGATTTGATAAAAGAAGAATTCAGAGGCGATCTAAGGATACTTCAAGACACATATGACAAAAATAAGGTAACCATTCAGAATTGGGCTATGATCTCCGATGTAGTTCTTATAAATGAATCGGAGAAGCTCGAAGCGCTTTTGCCATACCATATATGGACTGCTGACTATGCCCATAAAAGACTAAATTGGCGGCCTAAGAGGCCACTTCATCTGCTATTTTTGAGGGTCTTTAGGCTCTCTAAACCAAGAACCATTGATGTGCTTCCGGAGCATAGGGGTTGTAAATCTTGGATTGATTTACAATGCAATGATTTCTCTTTTGAAAGAGAAAATCCTGTTCTCAAAGATGAAGAGTTCAAATATATTTCAGAAGAGATAAAAGACTTAGCCCTAAAAGGCTAGGGCCTGAGTTCATTTATTCAACCTTGACATCACTCTTTTCCATATTTGCCATACCCGACCTTTTAGGCTTCTTTGTTTCTTTAGACTCTGATTTTGTTTCTGCTCCATTTCCATTGCCCGAGCCATTGGTATCACCTGAAAGCGCCGGATTGTCTTTGGTGACCTCAGATGGTATTCTCGATGTCTTTGCATAGTCGGTTGCATACCATCCCGTTCCCATAAGCTGGAAAGACGAGAGTGAAATAATACGATTTACCTTTCCACTGCAGTACTTACATCTTCTCAGAGGTGGATCATTAAATCCCTGGAGTACTTCGGTTATTCGACCACATCTTTCGCATTCATATTCATATATCGGCATAGACCTAACTCCTTAAGTTATTCTGGCCTTATTGGTCATTTAATATAATCATAGTCATCTTGACATTCAAGTCTCACACACGGATGGATTGAAACGTATGAATTTACCCGATAATATTTGTTTTAAGCTAAGCCAAAATATTGAGAGGAGGTGATTTGAAATGCTTTTATTATTTAGGCCGAGGGATCCAAAGTATGTAGGAGAGGGGACATTG
>CAYMEO010000007.1:14415-48440 GCA_964389705.1 uncultured Spirochaetia bacterium | reverse complement strand
AGAACATCTTTCTTGACAACCAAATGGGATTTGGTAGAATGGTTAGCTGACCCAGGTAAGAAGAATAGACTATATATAATTATGAAGACATATATGGCAAGAAGCGAAGATATCGAAAAGAAGTGGTATATAATAGACGCAAACGGAAAGACTGTTGGAAGGCTTGCGACAAGGATCGCCAATATTCTAAGGGGTAAGGGAAAGCCCGAGTTTACTCCACATGCCGATATGGGGGATTTTGTTATTGTAATCAACGCCGATAAGGTCAATTTTACAGGTAAAAAATGGAACCAAAAAACATATTACTGGCATACACCATATCCAGGCGGGCTCAAATCAATCACGGCTGAGAAACTGCTCAAGGAAAAACCCGAAGAAATCCTGAAAAAAGCCGTCTGGGGAATGCTCCCCAAGACAAAATGGCAGAAGAGGTTGATCAAGAGACTGAAGGTCTACCGAGACGGTGCGCACCCCCATAAAGCTCAAAACCCCCATGTATTGGAGGTATAGAGAAAAAAGATATGGCCGAAGTTACGTATCACGGAACTGGAAGAAGAAAAACCTCAATTGCCCGCGTATGGCTCCGTAGCGGCGATGGAAAGATTTCAATAAACAACAGGCCGATTGATCATTATTTCCCGCGCGAGGCGTGGAGAATGCATGCACTTGAGCCGCTTCAGGTAACCCAGACAATGGGAAAGTTTGACGTGTTTGTGGATGTAAGCGGAGGAGGGCTTACAGGTCAGGCCGGTGCCATAAGACACGGGCTTGCAAGGGCGCTTCTTCATGTGAGTGAGACATTTAAGAAGGCACTAAAGGGCGCAGGACTTCTTACAAGAGACCCTAGAATGGTTGAAAGCAAAAAGTACGGCAGGAGAAAGGCCAGACGGGGTCAGCAGTACTCAAAGAGATAGTATTTCCTTAGAACCCCAGGGTAGCACAGGGTATTATATTTAGAGAATCATTTGTCAAATAAAAATAAGAGACCTAACAATAGAAGAAGAAAAATAGATATTAGACCGCCTAAAGGAAGCGTGGGGGTCCTACTTCCAGGCATAAGCGGTGCAGTAAGCACAACATTTATAGCAGGCATTGAAGCCATAAAGAGAGGACTTGGAAAACCCATAGGCTCCCTTACTCAAATGGGGACAATTAGACTCGGCAAGAGAACCGAGAAAAGGTTCCCCCTTATAAAGGAATTCGTTCCGCTTACGAGCCCTGGGGATCTGGTATTTGGTGGATGGGATATCTTCCCTGACAATTGCTATGAGTCTGCTCTAAAAGCAGGAGTGCTTGAAAAAAACCTGCTTGACGAACTAAGGAGTGTACTTGAAGAGATAAAACCCATGCCAGCGGTTTTTGATAGGGCTTATGTGCGAAATCTAAAAGGCAGGCATCTTAAGACCGGGAAAACGAAGATGCACCTTGCAGAGCAGATCATGGCCGACATCACGAATTTCAAAAAAGAAAACGCACTCGACCGACTCGTTACAGTCTGGTGTGGAAGCACAGAGATTTATATTAAACCCTCTGAAGTTCATTCAACAATTGAGAGCTTCGAAGAGGGCTTAAAAGACAATCACCCAGAGATTGCCCCGAGTATGATATACGCATATGCGGCAATCCAGTGTGGTGTACCCTATGCAAACGGTGCGCCAAACCTCACTGTTGACATACCGGCACTTATTGAACTCGCCAGAAAGAAAAAGGTCCCTATAGCTGGGAAGGATTTTAAGACTGGCCAGACGCTTATGAAAACAATTCTTGCACCCGGACTAAAGGCAAGAATGATAGGGCTCAGAGGCTGGTTCTCATCAAATATTCTGGGCAACAGAGACGGCGAGGTCTTAGACGATCCCGGCTCATTTAAGACTAAAGAGGAAAGCAAGCTGAGTGTTCTTGAGTATATACTTCAGCCCGACCTTTATCCTGAGCTTTATTCGGATTACTACCACAAAGTGAGGATCAACTACTATCCGCCGAGGGGCGATGCAAAAGAGGCATGGGACAATATTGATATATTCGGATGGCTGGGCTATCCGATGCAGATTAAGATCAATTTTCTCTGTCGCGACAGCATCCTTGCCGCTCCGATTGTTCTTGATCTGGTTCTCTTTCTCGACCTCGCCCAGAGGGCCGGTCTCTATGGAATTCAGGAATGGCTCTCGTTTTATTTCAAAAGCCCTATGGTCGAAGAAGGGCTATATCCAGAGCATGATCTCTTCATACAGCTTATGAAATTAAAAAACACACTCCGTTACCTAAAAGGCGAGGAGCTTATCACACACCTTGGTTTGGATTATTACGACTACTACGAGCTTGGGTGATTTTACCAATCAGTATCAACAAACACCTTACTTGAAGAAATGATTGCCATAGTCTAATTATAAAACTAGACCCTCTTAAGGCCCCTCAGAACCGCTTTTGACTTTGGGTCCGGGAAAGAAAATTTGCACTCCGATGCATTCGCTGAAGAAGCCCTGATTCTCCTTTGGAGGAACTTTTTCCTCCGGTATGGACTCGCCGTTTTTAATCAATCCGTCTAAAAAGTCCCGAATGGCGTAACGGGCTATCTCCCTTGCCTCTTCCAGATCATCGGTTTCAACTGAAAACTCAGCAAGCGCAGGTACAGTAATGATATACCCCCCTCCCGGGACGCGATTGAAAAATACCGTATAAAAATACTCCCTTACCGATATAGGACTCATATTAATAAATCCCCGCTCTAACCTGAGCGAGTCTAAGCCTTCGGTTTAGCTCTTTGAACTCTTTATTGCCTCCGCTGAAATCCTTGAGTTGATCCATAATTGCCTCTACTTCTCGCCTTGCAGCCTCTGTGTCTATAGCCGCTGGGTCCTCTACATTGTCTGTGAGGATACTGACCCTATCGTCTCTAACCTCCGCAACCCCACCCCAGATAATTATCCTCTTTTCAACCCCGCCTTTTATAAATTTAACCTCCCCCGGCATAAGAAGAGAGATAAAAGGGACATGCCCCGGAAGAACACCGAATTCACCTAGTTCTCCAGGAGCTACAACCTCATCTACCTCCTCACTTACAACGAGCCTGGATGGTGTTACGACTTTGAGTTGGATTCTCTCCGGCAATTTTTAATTCTCCATTTTATTCATTGGACTCTAAAGGGCAATCGGATTTATAATCAGTCTCATCTGTCTAGGGCAGGCCTCTGTGCCCACGCATTGTCTATCCCGATATAAGCTGCTTGGCCTTGATGTAAACCTCCTCTAGATTTCCTACCATATAGAACGCCTGCTCGGGAACCTCATCCATGTTTCCTCCTAAGATTTCTTTAAACGCCTCTATTGTTTCTTTAATCGGTACGTATTTGCCGGGGGTTCCCGTAAACTGCTCGGCGACACTAAATGGCTGTGAAAGGAGCCTCTGAATCTTTCGTGCCCTTGCTACAGTGAGCTTGTCGTCCTCTGAAAGCTCATCCATCCCTAGGATCGCTATGATCTCCTGAAGCTGTTTGTACCGTTGAAGTACCCTCTGAACCTCGCGTGCAACCCTGTAGTGCTCCTCTCCAACAATCCTCGGGTCTAAGATTCGAGATGTTGAATCCAAAGGGTCAACCGCGGGATAGATTCCCAGCTCCGTAAGCTGACGGGAGAGAACTATAGTACCGTCTAGGTGTGCAAATGTCGTTGCAGGTGCAGGGTCGGTAAGGTCATCTGCCGGAACGTATATTGCCTGAACCGATGTGATTGAGCCCCTAACAGTTGACGTGATTCTTTCCTGAAGTTCTCCTAGATCCGTTGCAAGTGTAGGTTGATAACCCACAGCCGATGGGATCCTTCCAAGGAGTGCTGAAACCTCAGATCCTGCCTGAGTGAAACGAAATATGTTATCAATAAACAAGAGCACATCTTGACCTTCGGTATCTCTAAAATACTCTGCAAGCGTAAGAGCGGTAAGTCCCACACGTGCCCTTGCTCCCGGCGGTTCGTTCATCTGTCCAAAAACCATTCCTGTGTTTTTAATAACCCCGGATTCTCTCATCTCAAGCCAAAGGTCATTTCCCTCACGTGTTCTCTCACCAACACCCCCGAAGACTGAGACACCGCCGTGCTCTTTTGCCACATTGTGTATAAGCTCCAGAAGTAGAACCGTTTTCCCAACTCCAGCGCCGCCGAAGAGACCTATTTTTCCACCCTTAAGGAACGGTGCAAGAAGGTCAATTACTTTAATTCCGGTTTCAAACATCTCAAGCTTTGTGCTCTGCTCTACAAACTTAGGTGCAGGACGGTGGATAGGCCAGCGCTCCTTTGTATTTATCGGGCCGAATTCATCAATAGGCTCTCCCACAACGTTTATCAATCTCCCCAAAGCCTCTTTCCCAACCGGGACTGTTATTCCCTCACCCGTGTTTAAGGCCTCCTCTCCCCTTCTAATCCCATCCGTTGAATCCATAGCAATACAGCGCAGACGCCTCCCGCCAAGCTGCTGTGCAACCTCAAGCACGAGATTCCATTTTTTGTCGTTTATGAGAGGATTTGTGAGTCTAATTGCTGTAAGCACAGGCGGAAGTTCCCCATCTTCAAACTCAACGTCTACAACGGGACCCATGACTTGAACGACTTTTCCAATCCTACCATCAGTCGTTTCCATTCTAATCCATACCTCCTTTTCTTAAAGCCTCGGTTCCATTTACTAAATCCATAAGCTCTTTTGTAATAAGGGCCTGTCTTGTTTTATTGAATAAAAGAGTGAGCTTTCTGATTACTGCATCCGCATTTCTCGTGGCGTTTTCCATAGCTGCCATACGCGCTGCGTGCTCGCTTGTAATTGATTCGAGAATCGCTCTTTTTGTGCGGACCTCAATATATTTGGGAAGGACATATTTTAAAACCTCTTTCCTTCCCGGCTCATATATATAATCCACAGTATTAGAGTCACTATTCGTTGCGGGTTCTATTGGGAGAAGCCTCTCAAATCTAATAATTTGAGAGAGTGCAGATTTAAAATAACTGTATATTAAAATAACCTCATCACACTCTCCTTTTACAAATTCCTTAATTAAATCGTCTGCAATCTCAGTTGATATATTGCCGAAATTCCTTTCATTGACACCAGTGTAGCTCTTCTGTGACTGAACCTTACGCCTAACAAAGTAATCTCTTCCCCTTCTTCCAATGAATCTGAATACCACTTGTTCGTATACCTTAGCGTCTGTTATGAGATAGGTTTCGACTTTTCTAATAAGATTACTATTGAAGCTCCCAGAGAGACCCCTATCAGAGGTCATAAACACCAAATGGAGCCTCCTCTTTTCCTCAGGACGTCTCAAAAGCGGGTGCCACTCCGGATCACACCTGAGTGCCAGGCTTCTTGCAATCTCCTCAAGGGCATCCGAATAGGGGCGATATGCCTGAAGAAGCCCCTGCGCGCGCTGAAGCTTTACGGCAGAAATCAGCTTCATCGCCTTCATTATTCTCTGAGTACCCTTTACACTGCTTATTTTCCTTCTTATCTGTCTTAAACTGGGCATTGGTTTACCTTAAAAGACATTACTGGAATTGAGGAGCACATTGCAACGTGCTCCTACCGTTCTATTTCAACTCTCCCAATTTCTCTCTAAGCTCATCAAGGGCCTTTCTTATTCTCTGCGCCAAATCGTCTGAAATATCCTTTTTTATCCTTATCTCTTCAAGTATACCCTGGTACTTTGCATCGAAGAAGATATAAAGCTCTTTCTCGTATTTTCTTACCGCTTCTACCGGATAGCCATCTACATATCCATTAGTAACGGCAAAGATGAGAAGTATCTGTTTCTCCACCGGAAGAGGTTGATACTGGTCTTGCTTTAATGCCTCGACAAGCCTGCTTCCACGGGCAAGCTGAGCCTGAGTAACCTTATCTAAATCCGATGCAAATTGTGAAAATGCCTCAACCTCCCTATACTGGGCAAGCTCAAGCCTAAGCCTTCCGGCAACACGCTTCATTGCACGGATCTGAGCAGAACCACCCACACGTGAAACTGAAAGCCCAACGTTAATAGCCGGTCTTATACCAGCATAGAAGAGGTCGCTTTCAAGATAAATCTGTCCGTCTGTAATTGAGATAACATTTGTCGGAATATATGCAGAAACGTCTCCCGCCTGAGTTTCAATTATAGGGAGCGCGGTAAGGGATCCGGCACCATCCTCATCCCTCATCTTTGCAGCACGCTCAAGCAGCCTTGAATGCAGATAGAAAACATCTCCCGGATAGGCCTCTCGCCCAGGCGGACGCCTCAGCAGCAGCGAAAGCTGACGGTATGCCCATGCGTGTTTAGTAAGGTCATCATATATCACAAGGGCATGCCTCCCTGTGTCACGGAAGTATTCACCGAGAGTACATCCCGAATAGGGAGCGATGAATTGAAATGGCGCAGGGTCACTTGCAGTAGCAGCAACAATAGTTGTATACTCCATAGCCCCAAACTCCTTTAATTTATCTACAACCTGAGCAACGGTCGACTGTTTCTGACCCACCGCGACGTATATGCAGTAGACATCCTGCCCCTTCTGATTAATTATCGTATCAACCGCAATTGCGGTCTTTCCTGTCTGGCGATCCCCGAGTATCAATTCCCTCTGCCCCCTTCCTATTGGTATCATAGCGTCAATTGCCTTAATTCCTGTCTGAAGCGGCTCGCGAACTGGCTGACGGTATACAACACCAGGTGCCTTTATCTCAATCCTTCTGTATTCCTTTGACTGAATCGGCCCCTTTCCATCTATGGGTTGCCCAAGTGCGTTTACAACCCTTCCCTTCATATCGTCACCAACGGGAACCTCAGCGATTCTGCCGGTGCGTTTTACCACATGGCCTTCTTCAACTTCTTTATCCTCCCCAAATATAGCAATGCCAACATTATCCTCCTCTAGGTTTAGGACAAGCCCCATGACCCCACTTTCGAACTCAACAAGCTCCCCTGCCATTACACCGCTGAGCCCGTAGGCACGCGCTATTCCGTCGCCGACAGAGATTACGGATCCTACCTCGGCTGTTACAACTTCACGCTCCAGCCCCTTGATCCTCTTCTTTAGAATCTCGCCAATTTCCTCTATTCTGACTTCTTCCATCATATATCTCCTTAATTCGGCCACGAGAACACATAGAAGAGATCTAAAAACAAATTCTATTTTTCTCCTCTTGTGCTCCCCGTGGTTAAGAAATTTTTAAATTGTAGAGAGAGTCCGTCGGATCCTCTCAAGCTGGGTTCTAATGCTTCCATCAAACACCTTATCTTCAACCTTTGCTATTACTCCACCTAATATCCCAGGGTCAACCTTTATTGTTAATTCCACATCTTTTTCTACAAGTCTATTTAATACGTCTTTAATCCTCCCTAAATCCACATCCGATGGTTTTACAGATGTAATCACCTCTGCTCTTACACGCCCAGAGGCCTTTCTAATTCTCTGCATAAAAGGCACCTGGGATTTTACTAGGGCTTTAAACCTGCCAATCTCAATCACCAGATTTAAGAAATTAATTGTTATCTCATCAAACCCCAACTCCTTGCCAATATCACTGACCATTAGTTTTCTCTCTTCTGTCTTGAAAACCGGACTTCCTAGGGCATTTTTAATCTCCTTCTGAGAAGAGAGAATTTTGAAAAACTCATCCAGATCGGATGTGACCTTTTCAAGTCTTCCTTCTTCCTTTGCAACCTCTATAAGCGCCGCCGTTAAATCCCTCAGTGTTGTGACTGATGCCATTTCTCTTCTTCTACCTTCTTTATAAAATCGTCAATAAACCGCATCTCATCAGAGACACTTAGGTTCTTCTTAATTATCCCCTCGGCGATTTTTATCGCAGATGAGATTACCTCAGACTGAATCTCTTTTCTTATTCTTGCGGTCTCAAGTCGTATCATTTCTCTAACCTCAGCCCTAACCCTCTGAGAAGCAGACTCGGCCTGACTGAGGATTTCCGCCCTCTCAATCTCTCCTTCCTTCCTAAGAGTCTCTTTGAGAGCAACAATTTCCTTATCTATCTCCCTCATTTTCCTTACATATTCTTCATATCTGTCCTTGGCATCGGCTATTATCCTTTCAGCCTCATTTATCTCATTCCCCATAGTGCTGCGTCTTTCAATGAGAAAGTTCTTAACCGCGTCCCTTAGAAAATAAACAAGTATGACAAAGAGTACTACGAAGTTTATCGTATATTCGCCAACGTATCTCCAGTTAAACCCGTACCCCTCTTCAGAAGCGGTTGTAACTATTAAATTAATCAAATTAGAGCAGATCAAATCTATACCTTCCTTCCTAGAATCTTTAGAGCTATCTCGTGTGCAAGAACCTCAATCTCTGGCTTGATTCTCTCCCGAATCTCCTTAGCCTCTAATTCCAGTTTTGATTGAGCCTCTTCTAAAAGGGCCTGAGCCTCTCTGTGGGCCTTTTCAATCAAATCCTCAGCTGCAGCCTGAGCCTCGCGCCTCATCTCATTCCTCTCCTCCATAGCCTTAGCCCTTATTTCATCCAATTTTGCTCTGTATTCCTTCTCTATCTGCTCAACCCTCTCTCTAAGCTCCTTGGCCTCTTTAATCCTTCCTGTTGTAAGTCTTTCCCTCCTTTCTATAAGCCCAAGGAGTGGCTTAAAAAGGAGCGAGTTGAGTATGAAAATCGCAGCTATAAATATTATTATCTGAACTATTAAGGTCTTATCAATCTTAAGGAGCTCCTCGGCAGCTCCCGCGTCGGATACCGAAATAAGTAGAATAGATAAGACAAGAATTAAGACCCCTATAATCTTCATTGTCCGTCATGGTCTCCTAAAGATTCTACCCTATTTTGTCGGGCCTTCATACCATCTTCTCCGGCGAAGGCGATCTTAAGAAGGGGAGGACATATAAATGTCGTGAGCATTACCATCACAGTTACAGCAGAAAAAAGGCTTGAATCAAAAATGCCCGATGTAAGTCCCAATTGAGCAAAGATAAGCCCAACCTCGCCCCTTGGAATCATCCCAACTCCGACGGCGCTCTTTTTTATGCCTCTTTTAAATACCGCCCATCCACTCCCCATCTTTCCGACTACTGCAACTATAAAGAGCACAATGGCAACCACGAGAATTGGTATGTTTTCCGAGGTAAATGGATTAAGCACGCCTATGTTCAGTGCGGCTCCAACCATTATAAAAAAGATAGGCGTAAATAAATCAGCTATTGGTTTTAATTGACCCTCTATGGCTTTAAACTGATTCGTCCTTGCAAGAATAAGCCCTGCCGCAAATGCCCCGACTATTGGAGCAAGACCAAATAAATCCGCAAAAAAAGCAAGTATAAGGGCAAAAGAAAGAGCACTCAAAAGGAGCACACCGCGAACCTTCATCTTCTCAACCAGATCGAATAACCTTCGAGATGTCAAGTTTCCGACCAGGATTGTAGCAAAGAGAAACCCAAAGGCCTTTAAGGTAATAACACCCATCCCGGATATGGAAATCCCTCCGCCAACTCCTACTTTTGCCGATTCAATAAGACCCGTTACCGCTGCCAGGATTATTAGACCCAAAACATCGTCAATTACAGCGGCACCGAGTATAATCCTCGCTTCTTCACTTTGAAGGCGGTTCATATCTGAAAGTACCTTTGCCGTAATACCCACGCTCGTCGCCGTAAGGGTCGCGCCAACAGTTATAGCTATGAGAGCAGAAAAAGCGGGATTAATGCCACTTAGCACACCAAATCTTTCAAATACGAGCATACTTATAAGGCCGAGAAAAAACGGAAGTATTACTCCGACTACAGCAACAAGTGTTGATGTAACCCCTACTCTGATTAAATCCCTCAGATCTGTTTCAAGCCCAATCTCAAAAAGGAGTATGACAACTCCCAGTTCGGCAAGTAGATGAAACGTCTCATAACCCGGCTCCCCAGGGGTAGATGGAACAACGGCAAGAACGCCTCCGCCAAGGAAGACCCCGGCGAGAAGCTCCCCCAAAACCGCAGGCTGTTTTATACGCTCAGATAGCTCTCCAAAGATCTTAGAAACTACAAGAGCAAGAGCAAGGATGAAGAAAAACCTTTCGGTAGAAAATACGTCCATTGTCATCCGGGGCTTATTATACCTTCAAAGGAGACTAAAATTAAAATAAATCAGAAATTTTTAACATGAAATCCAAAACCTGTCAAACACCGAACCTTGGGGATTAACAGATTAATTATGGTATTATTATGGTATTATTAAGGAAGAGAAACGAGGAGATTAAGGAAAAGACAGAAAAGTTCCTTCAGCCCTCAGACGTCTCTCAAGTCTGATTTAAGGATCTTACCGGATCTTCTCCCGTCTACTTTTCTTGCCACATCCAAGGCATAAGCCCTCCAATTTCCGGTACGAAGTTACACAGGATAATTTAATCAACTTATACAATGCTAACGCATGGATTTGGGGACAGAACAATGACACCCACAAATCCACGGAACATCTACTGACCGGGAGAGACACAATAAAATCAATGCCTAAAATGCCTTACCCCAGTAAATATCATCGCAATTCCATATTCGTCTGCGGCGGCTATGGTTTCTTTGTCTCTTACCGAGCCACCTGGCTGCACTATGGCTGTGATTCCCGCTTTTGCCGCCTCATCAATTCCATCGCGGAATGGAAAAAAGGCATCGGATGCAAGTACCGTTCCCTTTATGGGAAGCCTAGCTTTCATGATGGCGATTTTAACAGAATCCACACGGCTCATCTGCCCTGCCCCGATTCCGACTGTCTGACCCTCGCGTGCAAACACTATGGCGTTTGACTTTACGTGCTTGCACACCTTCCATGCGAATTTAAGAGCCTGAATTTCTTCATCTGTAGGCTCGCGTTTTGTCACGACCTTAAAATTCATAAAATCCTCATCGGCTCTCAGGTCTCTATCCTGAATGAGAACACCACCCGTTATCTTTTTTAAATCAATCCCGCTTTTTGGTTTACTAAGAAGAAGGGTCTTCATAACTCTAAGATTCTGCTTGGTTGAGAGCAAATTGAGTGCCTTTTGTGTGTATCCAGGCGCGATTACAACCTCAAGAAACATACCGGCAAGCTCCTCGGCTGCGGTTTCATCAACTTCGGTGTTAAAGGCAACGATCCCTCCAAATGCGCTTTCAGGATCACATTCCTTTGCCTTAAGAAAGGCCTGAAGTGGGCTTTCCGCAGTTGCAACTCCGCATGGGTTGTTGTGTTTCACTATAACACAGGCGGGTTCCGAAAACTCCTTTACCGCTTCGAGAGCAGCATCTGTGTCATAGATATTATTGAGTGAAAGCTCTTTTCCCTGAATTTGAATCGCATTTGAAACGCAAGGCTCCTCTATGCCCGGCTGAATATAGAATGCCCCTTCTTGATGAGGGTTTTCGCCATATCTGAGTTTCATTCGCTTTTCAAAATGTAGCGACAAACTCGCTGGGAATTTAGTTCTCTTCCCGTCTTCAATTGAATTTAAGAAATTCGATATTGCGCCGTCATATTGTGATACATAAGAGAAAGCCTTGAGGGCAAGACGAAAATTGGTTTCAACAGATACCGAGCCCTTATTCATTCTTAGCTCGTCTATTATGACTCTATAATCCTCAGGAGAAACGAGGGGGGTTACATATTTATAATTCTTTGCCGCCGCACGGATGAGTGTTGGACCCCCAATATCAATGTTTTCAATTGCTTCGTTCAGAGCTACCTCTTCATCTTTAACTACTTCCTCAAATGGATAGAAATTCACGACCACCATGTCTATAGGCTTAATCCCATGTTGCTCCATGTCCCTAACATGAGCCTCATCATCCCGCACCGCAAGGATACCGGCGTGAATCTTAGGATGTAGTGTCTTTACTCTGCCACCTATGAGTTCTGGGAACCCAATATAGTCTGAGATCTCCGTTACCTCAACCCCAGCGTCTCTCAGCAGTTTTGCCGTGCCTCCTGTAGAGAGTATTTCAATGTCAAACTCTTTAAGTTCCTTTGCAAACTTACCTATTCCCTCTTTTTTCCATAGGCTTATAAGTGCCCTTTCTATCTTTCCCATATTCTAAACTCTCCTTAGATACCTTCCGTTTACTAATCAAAGCGATAATTCTAACTGGATATTTGCAATAATCTAGGCAGCAATTCACATATAAACATACACGATTTCTCTAAGGATCTTTTTATGTAGATAGATATCTAATTGACAAAATGAAAACTAACACAGGTTTTGAGAAATTGTCAACTCCCACATATAATTATTATTTAGGCTAGCCGAATAGTCCTAGATAATTGCCGTTTTGTCATTTACAACGACAAATAATATTTAGGATTACCTCGGTAACACCTAAAGCAAAGGACATAGTTCAACTCGTAGGGGTGGTATATGAAAAACCAGAGGGCGATCAACTTAAAGGTTGGAATATTTGTCTTAATATCACTTCTCATATTCGTGGTTTTTATCTTTGCCCTTGGCAAGGAAAGCAGCCTTTTTAAAAAGACCTACACAGTTCAAACCTCATTTACAAACACAGCCGGGCTTTCCGAAGGAGCTGCGGTTAGGCTCTCAGGGCTGCGGATCGGAAGCGTTAAAGAGATTAAATTCCCTGAAAATCCCGATAACAATTTCATAATAGTAACTATGGAGGTAAGCCAAGAAGGCATAAGGAGAATAGGCCCCGATTCAGTGGCAACAATCAGAACCGAAGGGCTCCTCGGCGATAAATACATAGAGATTTTGAAAGGAACAACCACATTGCCTGAGAAGATTCCGGATGTGGTGAGGATTAAGAGTTATACACCACCGGAGCTCGAAAAACTCCTTGGACAATCCGAAGAGCTTGTAAATAATATAACGAGTATATCGCAAAACCTAGACGAGCTTGTGAAGGCATTCAGCAAAGAGGAAAACGTTCAGAATATATCCAAGACGATTGCGTCCTTAAGAAGAACCCTAGAGGGCATCGAAGTCGAACAGAAGTCTAGTGAAAAAACCCTTGCCAAGATTGACACAGCCGTCTCTACGCTAAATACACTGCTCGCGGAGGTCAAAACGGGAAACGGGGTTCTTAATGCCCTGGTTTATGATAAAAAACTAAGAGCAAGGTTAGACCAGGCAATTGCAAACGTAAATTCGGCTGCCCAGGAAATTGGGAGCGATGGTGGAATAGCCATCGAGCTAAAAAAGACATTATCGAATTTCAGAGAAATATCGGAAAAGCTAAACGGTGGGGAAGGAACACTCGGCGCACTCATAAACGACCCTACGCTCTACGACCAGGTAAAGGGGCTTGTAGGGGAATCGCAGAGAAGTAAGTTTGTGCGCACGGCGGTGAGATATCTGATTAACAGCAAAAACAAAAAATCTGACCAGAAAAGATAGAAGAATGGAGCGGGCGACGGGATTCGAACCCGCGACCCCAAGCTTGGGAAGCTTGTACTCTACCAACTGAGTTACGCCCGCTCTAAAGAAAAAATTTAGTATAGCATAAGATAAAAGTCAACGATTTTCCAATGCTTAATCTCAATTGAAATCCCCCAGATTGGAACAACTACGCTATCTTTGGTATTAGCCGAGATTAAGATATAATACCTCAGGTGACAAGGCACCGCAAAACCGGGCATCTTATTACAGAAAAGGTTAATCTTAGAACGAGCAATATTGACCAGTACCCCACACTTCGTATTATCGAGCTGATTTCAGAAGAGGATAAGAGAGTTGCAGATGCCGTCGCTAATCAGAAGGAGAATATCGCCAAGGCCGTTGATTTAATTGTCAATAGGCTCTCAGCAGGCGGACGCCTGTTTTTTGTAGGAGCAGGGACAAGCGGTCGCCTAGGTGTTATGGAAGCAGCCGAATGTCCGCCGACATTTGGAACAAAACCGAGTTTAATCCGAGGTATAATTGCCGGGGGTAAAAAAGCGCTTTGGCGTTCAATAGAAGGAGCCGAGGACTCCAGAACCGAATCACAAATGGCGTTGAGAAAGCTGGGATTAAACGACAGAGATGTAGTCATTGGAATTGCTGCAAGCGCGACCACCCCATTTGTTGAAGGCGCATTGTCTTATGCCCAAAAAAGGCACTCGGCGCGTATTCTTATTACATGTAACCCCGTTAATTCGCCCCTTTCAGATGTTACTATATCTCTGCTTGTAGGGCCTGAAGCCATAGTAGGCTCCACAAGAATGAAGGC
Source organism: uncultured Spirochaetia bacterium (assembly GCA_964389705.1). GTDB lineage: Bacteria > Desulfobacterota_D > UBA1144 > Nemesobacterales > CSP1-2 > PSLL01. The sequence continues at coordinate 34,287 of CAYMEO010000007.1, read as the reverse complement.
GGGAACCGCAACGAAAATGGTTTTAAATATGCTTACTACAGCCTCAATGGTTCGACTCGGCAAAACCTATGGAAATCTCATGGTTGGGGTAAGACCGAATTCAGAAAAGCTAAGGGACAGAGCGAGGCGGATTGTCATGCAGATCTTAGGGGTCAATGGGCAAGAGGCACAGAGACTGCTCAATAAATCCAATTGGGATGTAAAGGCTGCCGTGATTATGGGAAAAAAGAAGATAAGTTACAAAAGGGCAAAAGAACAATTAGAGAAACACAGTGGATTCCTACGCGCCGCGCTAGAGTCGGAATAATTGTATGGGTGGTTTTCAAAACCCGCTACGTAAATAAAATGAAACGACTAAACCCAATCCCTAATAAACAAGAGAGGCTCATCGTGGGTCTAATGTCGGGCACTTCTATGGATGGGGTTGACGCCGCCCTGGTAAGGATTCAAGGACATGGATTAGAAACCAAAGTTGATCTGATTGAGTTTATTTGCCTCCCTTACCAATCCCATCTTCTTCAGAGTTTAGAAGAGGTAATCCTAAAAGGTTCAACACGTCAAATTTCAGAAATCAACTTTCTCATAGGCAGGGCCTTTGCGGAGGCAGCTTTAGCCGTAATCGAAAAAGCCCGAATGCATGTCACAGAAATTGATCTAATCGGCTCTCACGGTCAGACCGTTTTTCATAACCCTCCCTCTTCAGGGATTGGTATTCCCTCTACACTTCAGATTGGGGAACTAGACGTCATTGCCGAACATACAGGAATAACTACAGTCGGCGACTTTAGAACCCGTGACATAGCCGCGGGGGGTGAAGGAGCGCCACTTGTCCCTTATGTGGATTACATATTATTTCGTAAACCCGGGAAGGTCTGCATCGCCCAAAACATCGGCGGTATTGCCAACGCCACATTAGTTGCCGAGTGTATAGACGATGTAATTGCGTTTGATACAGGACCGGGAAATATACTCATGGACAACGTGTTGAGTCTGGCTACGAATGGTAAAGAAAGATACGACGTAGACGGAAAGCTCGCTTCACAGGGCTCAGTCAATAGAGAACTACTCAAGAGGCTTCTATCCCATCCATTCTTCCTTAAGTCTCCCCCAAAATCCACAGGGGCAGAGGTCTTCGGAAGAGAAATGGCGCGGGAGATTTATACACTATCCAAAGAGAGAGGGATTCCACTGGTTGATTTAATAAGGACAATTCTAGAACTCACAGTTGAATCCATTGCCATTTCTTACGAGCGATTTATCCTTCCCAAATGGAAAATTGAAGAGATAATCCTAAGCGGTGGCGGCGCTAGAAATCCGGTCCTGGTAGAAGTATTAAAAAGGAGATTGAATCAACTCGTGTTTTCTGCTTCAGATGATTACGGAATTCCGGTAGAGGCAAAAGAGGCCATAGCATTTGCCGTATTAGCAAATGAGCTTATATCGGGTAATTTTACGAATCTTCCCTCCGCTACGGGGGCAAAAAGGCGTGTGCCTTTGGGAAAGATTGTTCTGGGCACGGGGAATATGTAGGAATTTATATAGGGGCAATTCATGAATTGCCCCTACTGAATCTAAACCAAAATGGATAATCTCAACCCAAATGAACTCACTGTACCGCAAAAAATCGGTCAAATTGTCATGCCCAGGCTGAATTTCAATAACCCGGATGCCTTGCCTTATGCAAAAGAGATTGTCCAAAGGTTTCATGTCGGAGGCTTTATTATTTTTGGCGGCGATCGCAAACAGGTAAAGAGAGCAACAGAGGAGCTTCAATCAATTTCCATTACCCCTCTCTTTTTCTCATGCGATGCCGAGCGTGGCGTGGGTCAGATAATATCTGGAGCAACTCGGTTTCCCTTTACAATGTCGCTTGGGGCAATAGGAGACGAGGAACTTGTCTATAGACAAGCCAGATTTATTGCAGAGGAGCTAAGAGAATGCGGATTAAATCTCGTCTTTGCACCGGTTATGGATGTAAATATAAATCCGGAAAATCCGATTATAAATATTCGCTCTTATGGAGATGACCCCTCTCTTGTATCGCGCCTTGGAGCGGCTTTTATTGAAGGGTGTCAAGACAGAGGTGTGTTGGCTTGTGCTAAACATTTCCCAGGACACGGGGGAGGTGCTATTGATTCTCATATAGCTCTGCCCCAACTAGCCCAAAGTCGAGAAAATCTCTATACGTGTGATATAATCCCGTTTAAAAGAGCAATCGAAGGCGGCGTTGCCTCTATTATGGTAGCACATATCGCTGTACCTAAGATTGACCCTAAAGGAGTTCCAGCAACGACTTCCAGAGAAATCGTCCGAGGTCTCCTTATTAATGAACTGGGATTCAAAGGTTTAGTCATAACAGACTCTTTCTATATGGGTGCCATAGCCAATTTAGGTGCAGAAGAACACACCGCGCGCCTTTCTATACTTTCAGGATGTGACATTATTCTCGATCCGAAAGAACCTATAAGAATCATGGAAAGACTGAGCGAAATGGTTAAATCAGGAGAAATTTCGGAATCACTTTTAGACGGCGCGCTGGAAAAGATAGTTGCAACAAAGAGAGAATGGCTAAACAATCAGCCTCTTAAAAGTCCATTTGATGAAACATATGGTCGGGATCTAATCACTGAGATTGCACACCGCTCTGTCTGCCTTTTAAAAGGTGGCAAGCTGAAATCCAAAAATGTAACGGTTTATATCCTCGATGTAACCCAGGCTGAGGAAGATGTTTCAGAATCATTCGTTAATCACTTATCTGAATTCGAAATAGGGATTGAGAAATGGTCTTTCACAGCCCGAGACTCAGAGACGTTTTTACCACCAAGGGAAACTAATGATGGCAGAGCAATAATTTGTCTCGTCTATACATCTGTTGCCGCATGGAAAGGACACACAGAATTATCCGAATCGTTCAAGGAGCTGTTAAGGCGGGTAAGCAACCTGAAATGTGAGAGGGTTTTAATCTCGTTTGGATCTCCCTATATAGTTCGGGGTTTTGAAAGCTTTAATACGATTCTTTGCGCCTTTGACCGTCTGGATGCTTGCCAATGTGCAGTGGCCGATGTCCTTTTAGGAAGACGCGAGGCTCAGGGAAAATTGCCGGTGAGGTTGTAGTTGAGTACAATTTGTGTTAATTTCCCCGAACTTTCTAATTCCGCAATTTGAAATAAATAAGGCAAACGACTTTTGATCCTCTCTACGAGTCCTCCATCTTCAAATATCTCTATTAAACGACTGGATATTACATTCTTTTTTTTATCCATAAGCTGAAATCCATTTTAATCTAAGGCATCAGCTAAATCAATTTATGATAGCAAAATAAGTTATGGACTTCTTTAAAGCACACTATAAACTTAAAGCCAACCATAATGCCAAAGTCCATTCAACCCATCCTATCTGCATTGAGCATTGTTGATTGGCTGATTGTGATTGCCTATCTGCTTCTATCACTCGGAATCGGCATATATTTTACAAGGCGTGCAAGCAGAAGCATATCCGATTACTTCGTTTCTGGAAGAAACCTATCATGGTGGGTTATTGGAACCTCAATGGTTGCAACAACGTTTTCAGCCGATACGCCGCTTGTTGTCACCGGATGGGTTCGGACAGACGGAATATGGAAAAACTGGTTCTGGTGGAATTATCTCTTTAGTCATGTATTTATCATATTCGTCTTCTCAAGGCTGTGGAGACGCGCGGAGGTAATTACAGATAATGAGCTTATAGAACTGCGATATAGCGGAAAACCGGCTGCGTTTCTTAGGGGATTTAAGGCGTTTTACTTTGCAACCATTTTTAACTTCATTGTAATGGGCTGGGTAATAAGCGCAATGGCAAAAATCCTCAATGTGTTCTTCGGCTTTGAAACGACCTTTGCCGTCATTATATGCATATCAATTGCATTCACATATACAACCATGTCGGGACTATGGGGCGTGGCATTTACCGATTTCTTCCAGTATTTCGTTGCCCTTTTTGGAACGACTGCGCTCGCACTAATTGTAATAAACTCCCCAGCCGTCGGAGGTTTCTCCGGTTTCCAAGAAAAGCTGGGTGGGCTTGGGAACCACCTTTCATTCTTTATGACCCCATTTGGTGGAAGGCCTGTGAGCGATGGTTTCTGGTCTTCTAGTTTTTTCGTATTTCTAGTTTATGTATCGGTTATATGGTGGTCTTCACACAATTCAGACGGTGGGGGCTACTTCATTCAAAGGATGTGCTCTGCAAAAAACGAGCGCCACGCCCTACTGGGAATGGCATGGTTCTCGCTTAACCACTACGTAATCCGTCTTTGGCCCTGGGTTTTGGTGGCCGTTTTCTCTTTGATTGTTTACCCATCCGCTAAAAAGGCAGGGGGTGATGAGGAGGCCATGTATGTCATAGTCATTCGTGATTTCCTGGGACCTGGACTTAAGGGTCTGCTCTTTGTGTCCTTCCTTGCCGCATTCATGTCTACAATAACAACACAGCTCAACTGGGGAGCCTCTTATCTGATGAACGATATCTACAAACGCTTTATCAATAAGAGTGGAACCGAAGGCCATTATATACTTGTCTCGAGAATATTCACACTGATACTGACTATTCTTGCGGGGTATTTCGCCTTCCACATAGAGAACATTGGAAAGGCATGGATCTTTCTCTGGGCAATGAGCTCTGGAATCGGGCTTGTTCTCATACTCAGGTGGTTCTGGTGGCGTATAAACGCATGGTCTGAAATCTCTGCTCTGTGTGCATCTCTAATCACAATTCTATTTTTAATCCTATATACAAACCTCAAAGGCATATCGCTTGAGCTTAAACACCAAATTATAGTTGTTCCCATATCAATCATATTATGGCTGATTATTACCTATTTGACTAAACCGGAGCCGGAGGAGACTCTTCTCAATTTCTACACAAAGATCCGTCCCTGGGGATGGTGGGATCCTATTTCAAAAATAATTCCAGAGGTAAAGCGTCCTCCGTTTATGCCTGTGATCATAAACTGGTTTCTTGGAATCAGTTTCATATTCTTTGCTATGATCGGTATTGGAAAGCTCCTCCTCGGCACCCCTACCGTTGGAGCAGTTATGATCTTAATTTCTATCTGCTCCGGGGTTTTGATCTATATGAATATGAAAAAAGGATAAGACTAACGTAGGGACAGGGCATGCCGTGCCCATACAACATTTTCCCAAAATTTGAAATTAAAAGAATAATTTGTTAGAATTAGCAGAAGTTGAATAATAAACAGGAGAACTATAATATGGGTAAGAAAACAGAGAAATTAGAGAAGGTTACAGTGAAATTCGCTGGAGATTCGGGAGACGGAGTACAGGTTTTAGGAGATCAATTCGGCAACGCCACCGCCGTAGTCGGCAATGACTTTGCGACTCTGCCCGATTACCCGGCGGAGATAAGGGCACCGCAGGGAACAACTTACGGCGTCTCATCATACCAGATTCAATTTGCCGCCTATGACATATACACCCCCGGTGATATTCCAGATGTTCTTGTTGCTTTCAACCCGGCGGCATTGAAGGTAAATCTGGCGTCCCTTAAGCCCGGAGGTTTAATAATAGTAAACGAAGACGAATTCACAGAACAAAACCTAAGAAAAGCCGGATTTACATCAAACCCCTTAGAGGATGATTCCCTAAGCTCATTCCGTGTCTATAAGGCTCCCATTACAAAGCTCACAATTGAATCCCTTAAAGACGAACCAATTGGACACAAAGACAAAGAGAGGTGTAGAAATTTTCTTGCCCTCGGAATGATGTGCTGGCTCTTTTCACGTCCGCTTGATCCGGTTATAAACTTTCTTCAAAAGAGATTTGCCAACAAGGCCCAAATCCTTGAAGCAAACCTAAAGGCACTCAAAGCCGGATATAACGTGTGTGACACTATGGAGATATTTCCGATCCATTACCAGCTTCTTCCCGCAAAGCTAGAGCCTGGGAAATACAGGAATATAAACGGAGCGCTTGCAACCGCCTATGGGCTTGTAGTCGCTGCGCATAAGGCGGGCTTACAACTCGTATATTCGGGATACCCTATAACGCCTGCAAGTGAGGCTTTGCATAACCTCGCCGCCTTAAAACAATACGGCGCGATAACCATTCAGGCAGAAGATGAGATAAGTGCCATAACCATTGCACTAGGAGCAACCTATTCGGGAGCACTCGGCGTGACAGGAACAAGCGGTCCTGGACTTGCTCTAAAGAGTGAGGCACTTAACCTTGCCGTTATGACAGAGCTTCCGCTTATAGTATTCGATTTCCAAAGGTCTGGGCCTTCAACGGGAATGCCGACAAAAACCGAGCAGACAGACCTGCTCTTTGCACTTTTTGGAAGGCCTGCCGAATCACCAGTTATAGTACTTGCCCCTCTGTCTCCAGCCGATTGCTTCTGGACATCTATTGAAGCCGTAAGGCTCGCCACAAAGTACATGACGCCTGTTATAGTTCTTTCCGAGCAGTTCCTTGTACATTCATCCGAGCCTTGGAAGCTCCCCGACTTAAACCAGATCCCACAGATAGAGGTAAAATTCAGAACTGATCCAAACGGTTTTCATCCATATATTCGCGATGAAAAAACCCTTGCAAGACCCTGGGTAAAACTCGGAACACCGGGGCTTGAACACACCCTCGGAGGACTTGAAAAGAGCAATATCTTCGGAACAATATCATACGATCCCGAAAACCACGACCTTATGAACAAACTAAGAGCACAAAAGCTCCAAAGAGTGGCACAGGACATACCAGATGCTCAGGCCCTAGGCCCTTCTGACGCGGATGTAGTTGTTGTGGGATGGGGAGGCACTTACGGGCACATAAAGGCGGCTGTGGAATCGGCAAACCAAGATGGGATGAAGGTGGCAATGATACAGTTAAGACACCTCAATCCTCTTCCCAAGAACCTTGGCGATCTTTTGCGGAGATTCAAGAAGGTTCTTGTTCCTGAATTGAACCTAGGACAACTCTCATATATCATACGTGCTAAGTACCTTATTGACGCTATAGGATATAACAGAATCACGGGAAAGCCGTTTACTGTGTCTGAGCTTCTAAATTTTATTAAAGATGAATACGAAAGTTTAAGAATGCATTAAAAACTAGAGGGGGAAAAGACAAATGAGTGTAACAGAGCAAGAGGTTAAATATAAGTGGACTGATTTTAAATCCGATCAGGATGTAAGATGGTGTCCTGGCTGTGATGACTATGCGATTCTCAAGGCGTTCCAGATGGCACTTGCCGAAATCGGCATCCCCAAAGAAAAACACGTTGTGGTATCGGGCATCGGTTGTTCTTCAAGGCTCCCATATTATATGAGCACATATGGGTTTCATGGAATACACGGAAGGCCGATACCCATTGCAACTGGGGTGAAGGTGGCAAATCCCGATCTCTCGGTGTGGGTTATAACCGGGGACGGGGACGCTCTATCTATAGGCGGTAACCACCTGATACACGTTATGAGAAGAAATGTTGATATAAAGATATTGCTCTTTGATAACAGAATATACGGTCTTACAAAAGGTCAATACTCTCCCACAAGTAACAAGGGAATGATAAACAGATCTGCCCCTATGGGGACTGTTGAAGAGCCTGTAGAACCAGTTGCCCTTGCACTTGCCTCAGGGGCGAGTTTTGTAGCAAGGACAGATGCTGCATATTTAAAGCACCTTGTGCAACTTATCGTAGAAGCACACAAGCATAAGGGAACGGCCTTCTTACACATATACCAGAACTGCTATGTATATAACGATGGCGTATTTGATGATTTCACAGCAAAAGAGATAAGGGATGATAGAAACATCATAGTCGAACACGGTAAACCCCTTATATATGGCAAAAAGAGGGACAAGGGCTTAAGATTTAAAGGAACCAAATTTGAGATAGTAGAGTTTGAGCCGGGAAATCCGCCCGAGGATATTACGGTTTACGATGAGACAAACCTTGCGTTTGCGTTTGCCCTTTCAAAGCTCTACTGGCCCGAATACCCCGTGCCAATGGGAGTGCTAAGAAGGGTTGAGCAACCCAGCTTTGAAGAACTCATCTACGGACAGATAGAAAAGGCGAAACAGAGATTCTCAACAGACCTAAATAAGCTCATATATTCAGGCGATATTTGGGAAGTAAAGTGAGATCTTAAATAGTAGGGGCAAACAGCCATCTGCTCCCTACAATATACTAGCCTCCGATTAAACTATTCAGAGCCATAAATGAATTGTGCCCTCTACAAATAGGACATTCCTTGTAGAGAATGGTATAATGTCTTTGAGGAATACCCGAATGGCAATAAAGGTAAAGGTCATACAACCCCCAAAATTAAGCCTCCTTGAGAGATTTTACATCCCGGAGATACTCAAGGGTTTAAAGACAACCCTTATGCACCTAATCCATTTTAAACCCATAACCGTGCAGTATCCGGAAGAGGTAAAACAACTCCCCCCTAGATACAGGGGGCTTCATATCCTTCCTGCAGATGATGAAGGAAAAATAAGATGCGTCGCATGTAAGCTCTGCGAGGTTGCATGCCCGACTCAGGCAATATCAATTGTATCAGAACCTGCAGATGAATACGGAATTGAAAGAAGACCGAAGATTTATAATATAGACTTCATGAGATGCGTTTTTTGTGGATTCTGCGTTGAGGCCTGTCCGTGCGATGCACTGAGAATGGGGATGAAATACGAGCTCGCATCATACAGTAGAGCCGGTCTTATTCATACAAAAGAGGTCTTCTTTGATCCAAATGTAAGGAGTAGAGCGCCAAGGGACAACGCTAACTTTTTATATGAAAGAGAAAAGGGCGATATTTTAGATGAACCTGAAGAGATTGAATATGTAAAAAAACTCTCAGGAACTTATACTTCCTCAAATAATTAATATTTGATAGAGGCAAAAGAAGCTATGAAGGCCGTAGTAGTTTATGAACATGGCGGAATTGACAAGCTAAAATACGACGAGGTTCCAGATCCTGAGGTTCGGGCAAATGATATCCTTGTACGGGTAAAAGCCTGTGGGATAAATCACCTCGATATCTGGGTAAGGAAAGGGCTTCCGCATCTCAAACTCAAATATCCTCATATACTTGGTTCAGATGTGTCAGGGATTGTAGCAAAGGTAGGAGAGGATGTTCGTGGGATTGACGTGGGCACTCCTGTTCTAATATCACCAGGAATAACGTGTGGAAGGTGCCTCTACTGCCTAAGCGGTCGGGATAACCTGTGCAGGGAGTATGCAATCCTGGGCGAGAACTGCCCTGGCGGATGCGCCGAGTACATATCGGTTCCAAAGGAAAACATCCTTCCCATGCCAAAGAACATCTCATTTGAAGAAGGAGCCTGCATTCCACTTGTTTTTCTTACCGCCTGGCATATGCTGGTGTCTCGCGCAAGGATTAAAATGGGAGAGACGGTTTTGGTTCATGCGGCAGGAAGTGGAGTTGGAAGCGCGGCTATACAGATTGCAAAGCTCTTTGGAGCAACTGTAATTACCACAGCCGGAACAGATGAGAAGCTGGAGAAGGCAAAGACCATCCTCGGTGCGGATTATGGGATCAATTATAGCAATCACGATTTCTTTGCGGAGGTAAGGAAAATTACGGGGAAAAGAGGCGTAGACATTATTATAGATCACACAGGGGAGATAAATTGGGAAAGAAACATTCTTGCTCTTACAACAGGTGGAAGAATGGTTGTCTGCGGCTCCACATCCGGATATGATGGAAAGACAGATATAAGACACGTATTCTTCAGAAGGCTCTCTATCCTCGGCTCTACTATGGGGAGTAAGGGGGATTTGTTCGAGGTCATAAAGCACGTTGAATCCGGTAGACTCAAACCCGTGCTTTACAAAGTTCTTCCTATGTCCCGCGCTGCCGAGGGACATAGGCTTATAGAGGATAGAGAGGTGTTTGGAAAGATAGTCTTGGTTCCATAAACCAATTAGTAGACAACCTTAAATATGTCCATATCCTTAATTATCCATTTATCAGCAGATTTACTCCTAAAAGACCTTATTAATATGAAGTGCTTAGACCACTGAGGATCATAAACTCCATACAGGTAAGAAAGCCTTTTTATATTTTCTGTGTCTAACATCAAGTAGCCAACCTGCATCTTTTTAAAATCTTGAATCGCATCCTCTAAGTTATTATAAATACCTGGTCTAAAGGTAGCTACACCCAACTGTTCGGCTGATAAATTCAGTAAATTCTTACTACCGATTTTGGGGTCTGTAAGGATCATTTCAATTAAATCGCCACCTTCAATAATCGCTATGTTCCCGTGCAGGTTACTTGCCGCCCAGGTTGCCCACCTATCCCGAACTTTAGGAGTGGTAATGTTTGTGCCATTTGCAACACTCAGATCAAGCTTCAGTGGGATAGACGCAATGAGCAGTAGAATAAACATCAAAACCAAGATATTATTTCCATGACTCTCACTAAGGAGATCAATCAAGAATTTCGATGAAATGATAAAAGTAAATGGAACCATCACATACAGATGCCTCGGAATGCCATAAACTTCAAATACAGGGGTAAGACCCGCAACAAAGACAAAGAAAAAAATAAAAACCAGATCAAATCTTGAAAACCTATCTAAGATAAGATACTTAATACTGCCAAGGAAAAATAAAAGCAACCAAACCTTCCCAAGCAGTAAATAGAACCGATCTACTATTTTGAGCAGACCGTGATAGATAAATTTCCTAAAATAATCATCAATACGATGCGTTCTTAAATAATCAACAAAAGATGGATTAGAAGTATATTTCGATGAAACTTGTGCATGGAGGTCTGTAAAATACTGTGAATTCTTGCCAAAATCAAAAGCGGATCCATATATCTTATATCTCATATACAGATCGGGCAGTGACACTAAAAAAAATAGAAGTGGCACTAACAGTAGAAATGACCGGCTTAAGTTTACCTTCTTATACCACAGTAACCACACTAGATACAACATAATAACACCCAGCATAAATATGCCGTTGGGCCTCACATAGTTTGAAAAACCAGCAAAAATGGTGGCAATGAAGATGCTGCGCGTTTTGTTTTCGGAATCTGCCAAATAGTACATTGTCAATATAACCAATAAGATAAATAACGGCTCACTGTATCCCGAGTATTCCCAGCCACCCGTGCGTATCAATACCGGAGAGAGTGCAAAGGCGAAAACGGCAACTATAGAGGACTTTTTGTCGGTTAATTTATTGGTGAGGCCAGAAAAAGGAAAAATAGATAAACCCATAATCAAAATAGACAAAACCCTTGAAAGAATCATCCCATCAAAAATTGATCGTATACCAAATACTTTTAGAAAAAAGGCTAATACTATTGACCAGCCAATTGGATGGCTGTGCATGGGAATCCAATTCCCCTGTGTTATTTCAAAACCTTTGAGTAGATAATAGTAGGCATCTTCCCTTAACACCTCACTAAATGGCGTAGAAAAGGTCATTGATGTGACCATTAAGAGGAAACAAAAGGCTGTGAACCATATATATTTTGAATGTAAATAGGAAAATGCAATCTCTAATTTATTGTTTATATAGTCAATAGTATCTATCACGGTTTAACCTTTTATGGCCTATGTGAAAACGTACACCAGCCATTATAACTACCATCCGACAATCTTTAATAGTCTTCATTTCCTCCATTCAACCTTGATATGAGAAAACCCCAGAGGAAGCCTATTTTATTGGAGATCTCAAATAAGAACATAAAAGGAAGATACAGCAAGAACTCTCCTACTGAACTAGACTGTCGTGCTCTCCAAAAAGCATTGAGCAATGCACCCGACTTTACTATAATTCCTCCTAATATCAATCGAAACGAGCCCGCGGAACTGTTTGAGTACTTCTTATGATATCTCCAACCGTTGCGACCAGTATCAAAACACTTACTAACTGTAGTAAAAATGCCCCTCCGACCGTACCGATGTCTGATCTGATGATATGGATAATAGTAAACCAGTATGCCCTCGGCACGCAGGCGCTTAGTCATGTCCGTATCCTCTGCCCTTACGATTCATCGAAAAGCCCTACCTTCTGGAAAACTTCTCTCTTAAACGCTGCCCCTCCCGCAGCCTCTAGGTCGTGTTGTGTCGTTACCCCTTCTTCCGTAACCGACAGCTTCTGCCCTTTTCTCTTCAATCTTTCTAACCAGTGTTCATCTGAAATCTCTTCACGGGATAGGCGCCTTCTAACACTAACATCAAAGTAGAAATGGCTTACCCTGCTAAAGAAATCATCTTCGGCTGCAATGACCTTCGCACCACCATCGCGCCGGGATTCTCCTGAAAAAACTTGATTATGGTTTCAGCATAATCAGGGGCCAGCAGGTAATCATCAGCCACAATTGCGATTATATCCCCTGAGGCATTGACAATGCCAGTGTTTCTCGCCGCCGGGATTCCCCTATGGGTCTGCCGACAGTACTTCAATCCCGGGTGACTCAAGGATATATCCTTCATCATGCCCTCCGTACCATCTGTTGATCCATCATCTACAACTATTATCTCTAGGTTTTCCCTCGGTAGAGTCTGAGAAAATAATGAATCCAAACAGCCGCGCAGCAGATGCTTGCGATTATAAGTCAAGACTATAATAGATAGTAGCACCTCCCTTCCTCCGCCCCTCTTTAACCCATAGTTTACATCTGCTCTAAATTCACACCCATCAATCATATCTGCAAGTGCATCAAAAAATAGCAAAGGGATTTTTCATCCGCATCATGTCTCTCAGATTCCAGTATTTCATACTCAATTGCCAGATGAATCCAAGAAACATCGCCAAGAAGGAAGAGTATTGCCTTATATCAATCTTATGCTCCTTGGTGCTTTGACTGAGGCCATAATTTCTCGCAAAGCTCTGACCTCTATTTCTATCTAGCGAAAAGAGTCTAAGAAAATGACAATTGCTCCTATCCAATAGATGTTTGATTCGTTCAGCTATCACAGGAACACTACAATCATCTACAATGAGTACCTCTACATTTTCTTCTAACCTGTGCTCCCTGATCTGAGGAATCAAGGAATTTAATAAGTTAGCCAACTTATTGAATCTGTTATATGTGGGAATGATAATCGAAACCTTCATGGTTCTGTTATACTAACAATCGCCTCGTCAGATAGTGCATAAATCCAAGTAAGCCCCCGGCGCAAAAGGAATGGACGTCCAAATAGGTCGCGGAATTGGATCGGATCACTACCGTGAATTCTGTACCAGGTTGCCTCCCCCGATCGGGGACCACACCAAATCTGGGCTGGGCCCTCTCCATATGTATCAATTCGCAGCCGCCCCTGAATGTCGCCGGGGATGTTGGTCACACGGACCCAAATTAGAATCAGGTTGGCAATCAAGAGATTGGGATCACGCGTTGCCCACTCGCCCGCCGGCGTATTGAGAACCGTTCGCCGGAATCCTCCAGCCAAACCATCCCACTCGAACCGTTCTGGATAGGGAGCACGGGGACGCGAATAGATTTCGATCTGTACTCGCGCCTTTCTCTCGTCATCCAGAATTGCCTCATCTCGGAAAACAGTAGAGAGTTCTGGACGGTAATGCGCAATTAGATCAATATCTGACGCTGTTGATTGTTCTAGACATATAGGGAGAATCAGCGTTAGTTTATCCAATTGTCCAAAGATACGCTCAGGAACAATAAAGATATTATGCGGCGGAGTCCACCCGTCTTCTGTCGCAAGAATCTGTGCATTCTGACACGCGCTCCGGATGCTCAAGAAGAGTCCGTGATTCGGGACTTCCGCCGCAGTGCACATAGAAAGGCTGATAGGCCCCAGCCCACTCGATAAAATATGGTCTGGCACTCCGTACAGGCCCTACTCTGTCACTGAAAACCCGGGTGAAGACAGACATCAGACGTGTCAATCCACCTTCAACCGGGGCCTCGATGATAAGGGATGCACCAGCCAATCTCCGCTGTGGATGTGAACGTCCAGAGTTGTCAACCATCACCGCTACTGGCCGACGCCCTCTATTCTCTTCATCTACGGATAAGCCACACCAGGGGTCAATTTTATTTCTATCACCATCAGATGTATTGCTTCTTACTACCATTGGAAAAGACGCCACGCGAGTTTCAGGAAGTATCCAGTCAAATGCGGCACTGAAGGCATAAGTCTCAGGCAGTCGGCGGTCAGCAAGCCGGTGATATTCCATAAGTAACAGATACAATAGCCTGTATAAGAATCGTGACCTCATCACCAGTCGACATAGGAGTAGATAGAGATTCAGGATTCGGGATCGGCGTCCCAGTTCATTATTGAACATCCACAGTGCCGTCACTGGCTGAAGCAAGCTGCTCTTGTTGACCGCAACCGTTTCGTTCTCAACGAATCTCTCACGCTGAAGCAGGAATTTCGTGTACCGAAGCGAGCGAAGGCCATAATGCCCCACGGCGTCTATGTGATGACGAACATATTCTTCTGGAAAGCCCTTTGCCCAACGAATAATCGGCTTAGATGAGTCCATATCTGCGAAGAAAATCAAATGTCCCCCCGGCCGAAGCACCTGTTTAACCTCACGCAAGGTAGCGATGAACTGCCTCTCAGGTAAATGTTCGAACAACCAGATGCTCACCACTACATCTATCGAACGGTCTGCTAACGGCAGCCGCTCTACCTGTGAACGAATGACCCGATTATATATTGATGCAGCGCTCTGAAGCGCCCCGGTGCCATAATCCACGCCTGTTACACGTCCGAACGCCGTCAAAAACTCCCAGCCACCTCCGCAACCTAAGTCAACAATTTCCAAGGGATAACGACCAAGCCGACCTAGCATCGGTCGCAAAAGATGGGGTATGCCCCAGTGGATATTCCGTCGGAGCAACCACCCCAATGGTCCCCAACTACGCCGCTCTCGGTACGACGTTGTCCAGCGGCTATCATGTGGAACTTCGCCCTCAATGAATCTGACAATACCGTCCTCCACCAGCCAGGGGCCATGACCCGCTGCGCATACCAAAGTTCCCCGACCGTTTTTTATATCACACTTAAGAGAAATGCGACAATCGGGACAGATCAGATCATCGGATCGAAAGGATATAAGGTTGTGAACTCTATTATATAGCATCTTCATAAGAATTCTCATGAATCTCTATGTCGAATCTCCAAATTCGGCATCCCCCAGCATTCATACCCCATATCATGAGCCATCATTCCGAGGCCCTCTGTCTCTATCTCACCAGTGCATCCCCCTTTTAGGATATTTATTGCGTCTCTTCTTGCCTCTGCCAGTTGTGATATACTCATTTTCCTTATCCCCTCTAGAAGATTTCGTACAACCGTTTTTATAATCTCCCTTTTTACATGAAAATAATTGTTTCCCCTTATAAGTGGATTTTCTCTACCATACAAAAATGGAGGGAAAATCAATCCATCTCTATGGATGTCCGCCTTGATTAAAAGCATAGTCCCACCGACGGAGTGCAACCTCACCAGATTGCCTTCTCCCTTTAAATCATGCAAGTGTAATCTTCCTTTATCTCTCCAGGCATTCAAATCAAAGCTTATACCACCGTATTGTTTAACACAATTCGGCTGTACAATGTCTTTTCTAACTTCTAGAAGCCTTTCTATAATATCAGAAGGATATTCAACGACATCAACATCCAACCACAAAACCCAATCTTCATCATTGAGGGCATGAAAGAGGAGATGGTTTCGGCTTTTCGCAAGTATAGCTCTTCTCTCTATTTGAATGTGCCCGGCCCATCTGGGAGTGCCCGGCGGTATATGAAATCCAAAATCCTTTTTCCATAATCCAGCCGATCGGAAGTCTTTTCTCAACTCGGGGAACCTTTTTTCCAATTCAATATATGTATTGTCCACGCTATCGCTTTCCAATAACCCAATGGAGATCAAGCTGTGGGGATATGTCAATTGATAGAGAGACTGAAAATAGTTTTCTAAAAACTCCTCGGCATCTTTTACTGGGGTTAATATGAGTACCTTATCTCTATATTCCATAGCCCGCTATCCTCCTCCACAGTTCCCATGAAGAATCGAGCGGCTGCTTTAAGACTAGGGGACATATTATCTACTCGTAGTCCTTGGCCAGATATTGCGAAACCACTTTATGGGTTTCATCATTAAACACAATTTTTCCTTTACTTAAGAGAATCGCTCTATTACAGAGTCTCTCGATTGCTTTCATATCATGACTTACAAAAAGCACCGTTCGCCCTTCCGATGCTACCTCCCTCATCTTATTCAGACACTTTTCTTTGAACGCCTCATCTCCTACCGCCAAAACCTCATCCAAGAGCATAATTTCTGGCTCTAAGTGGGTGGCAATGGCAAAAGCGAGGCGCACATTCATACCGCTTGAGTAATGCTTAATT
Source organism: uncultured Spirochaetia bacterium (assembly GCA_964389705.1). Taxonomy (GTDB): domain Bacteria; phylum Desulfobacterota_D; class UBA1144; order Nemesobacterales; family CSP1-2; genus PSLL01. Next base: position 17,927 of record CAYMEO010000007.1, on the reverse strand, counting down.
GGTGTGTCTAAAAAATCCTCCACTTCTGAGAATGCCACAATCGCATCGAATTTGCGGTTGACCTCGGCCCTTCTCATTCCTAAAATTGTGCCGCCGAGATATATGTTCTCACGCCCTGTCAGTTCTGGATGGAAGCCAGTGCCGACCTCGAGCATCGAACCCATCTTGCCATAAATCTCAGCATAGCCCTCTGTCGGCCTCGTAATCCGTGAGAGGATCTTAAGAAGTACGGATTTACCGGCACCGTTGGAACCAATAATGCCTACCACCTCACTGCATTTAACTTCAAAAGAAATATCCCTCAAAGCCCAAACATATCTTTCCTTATTCGATTGCCACCCGTTTTGATTGTAGATTGGTTGGCGGAAAATATATGAAAGGCGTCGAAAAGGCGCGCGCATGGCATCCTCTAAAAATTCACGCATAGCGTGACCCGATTTCCGCCGGTCTATAAAAAAGCGCTTGCTAATGTCCACAGCCCGAATTGCGAGGTTACTCATCTCTTACACCACATCGGCAAATGTATCTTCTTTATATCTGAAGAAGTATAATCCTCCTATAAGAAGTACAATTACCGCTATAACTGAAAAAGCAAGTAGCATAGTCGGGGGATGGGTTTTTCCTAAAAGCGCCCACCTGAAACCTTCCACTACACCAGCCATTGGATTAAGACCATAAATCGCCCGCCACCGTTCTGGCACCAGGCTACTTGGATAAGCAATAGGGGTTGCAAAGAGCCATATTTGAGTCAGAAATGGCAGGGTAAATCCCACATCCCGATACTTAACATTCAAGGCGGCCAACCACAATCCGATCCCCAAGGCCGTTGCTATTACCAGTATGATAAAAAGAGGGAGTGTCAAAAAAGCCATCGTTGGAACAACCCCGTAAAATAACATCATTCCGAGTAATATGGCAAATGCTATTGCGAAATCCAAAAATCCCGTCATCACAGTAGTCATTGGAATTATTAACCGTGGGAAATAGACCCTAGTAATCACAGCCCTATTACTTACCACACTGTTGCTTGACTGGGTTAGTACGTTGACAAAATAGGTCCACGGTACAAGCGCGCTATAGGCAAATATAGGGTAAGGAATCCCCTCAGAAGGCACCCTTGCCAGTTTGCCGAAGAATATGGTTAAAACCACCATAGCAATAAATGGCTGAATGATTGCCCATGATGCACCAACCATAGTTTGTTTGTAGCGCACCTTAATATCGCGCCAGGCAAATAAATAGAGCAAATCCCGATACTCCCAAAGCTCGCGGAGATCAAGTGTAATCCGACCTCCAGAAGGACGAATGATTGTTATAGGCCGCTCTATTATTGGCATCGCTAAAGTACTAGCAGAACCAGGCTCGTTCTGATTGGCTATCTTGTTCACAAAATAAACTCCTTTTGCCTTATTTCTCCCTTTGTGCTCCTATTGTGATTATGAATCGTTTCCAAATAATTATCCCCCCCAAATAGACCTTAGCCAACGCTTCAACCGGATTCGGTTTGCCAATTGCAAGCCAATCGCATGGCGAAATGGCTCTGAAAAGTCAAGCAATGCCTGATAGTTCCACGGCCTGCGACTACGGTAAAAATAAATAACCTTATCAATGAAATATTCCTTTTGCAAAGCCCGATCCCGGCACATTCTCATTGCCCAGTCAATGTCCTCAGAATAATTTATGTCTTCAAATTTGTACCTACATGCAATCTCACGCCTTATCGGATTAAGGTGGTACGGGGGTCTGAAATAAATGCCTCCTCTTGAGAAATATTCCTTGTATTTTAATGAGTGAATGAAAATATGCGGCTCTTTTCCATTAAAAGTAATTATGCCCTTAATTCCAATGCAATCAATATCCGGATTTTCTTTTATTACACGACAAATTAGAGAAACGTAATCGTCGCTAATGTCATCGTCATCATCAGCAAAAGCAATGAACTTTCCTTTTGCCATTCTAATTAGTTCGTTTCTCTTGAATCCGAGTGAGTGCTCTTTATTGTCTAAAAAATATAGAACTTCCACTTCACTAACAAGGGAATTCTCGACTATTTGTTTACCGAGCTTTTCATACAGCCTGCTAAACTGTTCTTTTCTGCTCTCAAGCGTTGGTATAAGAATGCTGAATAACATTCAGGAAGTCTCAGTTATGATTATCTTTATTTGCCCCTATTGGTATTTCCAGCCAGTATGAAAGATCGCGCCTCAGAATATCCTGAGTCCGTAATATATCCTCTCGGTAGTATTCAATCAACCACTCACGCACCTCCGGCCGAAGCGGCGGTTTTCTTAGATTGCTTTGTCTAACCCCTCTTAAAATCACGTCCCAAACCTTGAGCCGGAGTTTTAACCGAGCCTTCTCGGATAAGAATGGCCTCAATATAGTTGAAATAAAGTTTGGCTGGGTTAGAAAGGTGTTGAGTTTCACATTTATTGGATAGCCTGAGGCGTTATGTACGGCCGGGGCTTTAATCACAAGTCCCCCATCTATACCAAGAAATTGAGCTATATCTTTAAACAAGCTCTTGGGATTTTGCTGTAGGTCTTCAAATAGAAAAACCCTGATTTGGTCAGATTGGAAAAGAGAAAGATAGCGCGCAATCTGCTCGCTATAAAGCCCCATTTTTCGGTAAAACCAAAACGGCGACCAGCGCATCCGCTCTCTTTCCTCCTCCGCTTCAATGGCTTCTCTAAAATCATCCAGATTTTCGTATCCTAATAGTTTGTGATGGAGAAAGTGAGAGTATGCTCTGTCTATTGGATTGCGCAGAATCGCTATGAGCTTGACGTTCGGTATGTAGTGCTTGATTCGATAAGGGGCCTTTTGGCTGTACAGGTAAAGAGGAGAAGCCTCTCCAATAGCCTGCTTATATCGAACTCCGGAAAAGAGAGAACAATAGGTTTTCAGGTCTCGAATGCCCTGGTTATCCTGAGGCCCGTGAAACTGTTCGTCTTCGCCTTCAACTGCAAAGAACAGTGGCTCTTTTATAGAACTCATGAAAACCTGCGGATGTCGTTTCAGTTCTTCATGGAGAGTCGTCGTGCCGGATCTCGGTGCTCCTATGATAAGAAAGTTCGGCATTTTCATTATGTAATTTTATAAGTCTGGCGTCCTCATTTCCTACCTTCAAGTAAACGCTCCATCCCCTCGTCCGCATTTAGGTGATGTCTTAATATACATCATGCCACATCACGCCTTTCTTCATTAGGGCATAGACTCTCTAGCCTTACGTACGGCTTCCATGATGATCCTTATGCTGTTTCCGAACGTCATTTCCTTTGTAGCGAAATGGTAAGCGTTCTCGACGATACGAAGCCTCTCTTGCTCGTGATCAAGATAGTAAATTATGGACTCCGCCAATTCTCCACGGGCACCGAGACATAATGGATGCCCGGCTTGTAGGCAGGAGAGTGCGGTAAAACCCTCTCCGAAACAATCAGAGACCTGTTTGGAGCAGCCAAGGCAAACCTGAGTGAATTCTCAGACCACCAGGTTCTGAGTATATTTACTGT
>CAYMEO010000007.1:0-14315 GCA_964389705.1 uncultured Spirochaetia bacterium | reverse complement strand
TCGCAGGCAAGCCGTGCTCGGAAAACCCACTGGCATATTACGGCGGATATGTCCGCAAAAACGTCTAGCCAACCCCTCAGATGGGCATAATAGTAGTCTCCTAACAGGGTTTTAGCCAAGCTTCTGTTGGAATCATTTAACCGCCCTACTCAGGAACGGAAGGCCCCGATTGCCATACCCACTCGGTACGGTATGCTGAGATTAACGAGTCCCTCTGTATTCCAGTGCACAAAGGTCGGTCGTTCCTTACGAGGCACACCGTCGAGTTGGCGCGGAATTTGTAAGAATTCGCGATACGGCGCAAATGAGAATACGACATCTACGCCCGAAGGGATTGCCTCGTCAAATTTGAAATAAACCGTTCGATGTCCTAGATTGGTTAATTCATAGTTGATTGCGGATTCTATATCCCCAGGACTGTCATCCCATTTAAGGAGTGCAACTTTGTAAGATGTTTCCGAAACCATTTAGAGCTTCCACCAATCCTCCGACTCTTCATATCCAAATCTCAAAAGAAACTCCGTGCCTCCCCTTTCATGGAAATACCGCTTTGTTCTATCGTCGAATATCACTTTCCAATAATCCTCAGACCTGTGTTTCTTCAAGAGATAGTATATTGAATCCTCTTCTGGTTCATATTCATATCCATTATGGGGATTTTCAAAATACGAATTTCTCTCTTTGGCGATACTGATACAATCATTAATGGTATCACCGGACAAATCCGTACCCATAAAACTTAATATCCTCTTCAATGTATCCGAAGGGTCATTTATTAAATCTTCATATCTAATAAATAACACGTTCTTTTTGGCAGACTCATATAATGCTCTTCTAACATGATCTCCCCAGAAATGTCCCTTCTCGGATAGGTAACGTATTCCCTCATATATATCCCTCAGTTTGGAGAAACTATGACCTCCCCAAAGGAACTCCATATAAAGATTAGAGATCATGGCATTGCGTCCGTCCCTGATGATATACACTATATCTCTATATTTGGGATTAAATGTATGGCTCTTAATTAAGTTAATATGATCCAAGGCGTTCGTTAGGGGTGTATTCTCTTGACGTACTACATCCCCTTTATATACGCTTAGCTGAGGACGGCCTTGAAGTATAGAGAAGTGGGTTCTTAATAAAGTACTGCCGGAACGGAAATAGGATATTAGATAAATTTTCTTTTTAAGGCTCCACCTTGCATTGAGCAGATAGAGATGATCCTCTATAAAACCCCGGAACTTAACCTTGATTTCTTTTACACTCTTCATCCTCTTTGCATAATTTGAGAAAGGCTCTAGGATTGCCTTACTATTTCCCGGATGCGGCATATGAATGCCTCTGCAGAAAATAGCCCTTTTCTCGAACTCAGATAATTGCGGAGCGATGCCTGCTTATCCGAATTGTTCATTACACATAAGATCTTTTCAACAGCATCCTTGTCTGTCTCGTACAACAGCCGATAATCCCTTCCTACGATTTCCACCTGTCCGCCACAATTAGGAACAAATACAATACAGCCTGCCTTTATCATCTCGGCAACGGCAATACCAAAGTGCTCACGTGGCATTCCATGAATCCCATACCTGTGCCCTGAGATGAGTCGTATGAGTTCCTCACGCGATAGATTCTCATTTAGAAAAACCCAAGATGCATTATCTCGCACCTTCTTAACTACCCGTTTGTAGTAACTCATGTCATAACCCGGGGTTCCAATGATGTGTAAATGAATATCCTCACCATGCAACCTCACTTCCGACAATATATCTATTATATTCTCTAATCTCTTCTCACCAGAAATCCTCCCAATGCATACAAAACCATTCTCTCTCTCCTCCCAGGGCACATCCGGAAAGAGACCGGGAACTGGAGGATGTACCGTCGTCGTCTCAATTCCATAAAATTCTCTGCACTTGCTTCCGGTCCAGTCGGAATTTACCAAGGTGAGGTTCTTTTTCATCCTCTCAAATGAATAGCCGGATATGACTCTCCAGGGCTGGTATCGTCCACAGACTAGGGTCCATAGGTGTTGATACCATGGAAGATCAACAGCCGATGGGCGTCTTTTCTCATGTATATGTAGCCAGGGATAGTGAACGTACTGGATTCCTTTGCGTCCAAAGTCAACCTCGTTACTTGCGGTGATGACAACGTCAAATCTATCCTTCACAATCTTACAGATACGCATGAGAAGAGAGATCCTTTGTACACCGAAGCGATCGAGATCAACCAGACGGCGCAAGAGCCGAGGGACACAGTAAACCTTGAAATCGGACGGGCTGAGCGATGTCCCATAATACCGATTAAGCAGGTCAACATTGGGCGGGGCACTGGTCAGTACCGATATATCATACTCCCCCTTTAGTGCCTCGATGATCCAGACGGCAACCGCGTTACCGCCGCCCGGGGGTTGCAGTGTGGATTGGACAAGTAGAACTTTCTTCATTGGGGATGTTTATGAAATTAGCTATGCGCTTATACTGGGCAATTCCAAATCCCCATATCTCATCACTTCAACCAGTAGATATATCGCCCTGCACAGAACGCAGCATATTCAAACTATCCTGTAAATTGTACTCCCACTTATCCAGTAGATGATTCATAATTTTTGGGTTGTTGGCTAACTCTCTGACGGAGCGTCTCGGCACACCGCCCGTAGGGGATATGCCCGGCGGAAGGTCCTGCCACATGACTTCATCAAAATAAATCCTAATCTTCTGCCAAAACTCCTTAGGAGACCGAGTCAGTAGAGTCGTTTCAAAGGCATTTTTGGCATAGAGATACTCCTTATTCCACATATATGACAGGTTATTTCTCTTATATAAATCCGCCCTTGACTCCAGCTTCTTAAGGTAATTCATAGGAAAAATCGCCCGATACCTGTAGAACGGCTGGGGTAAGTAGTAGGTATGCTCTCCCTTAGCGTACAGCAAATAATCCCTTAGTTTACGGGGACGAAACATAAAACGCCTGAGGTCATAACCGACATCATAGGCGTCGCCCTTTGAGATTATATATTCCTTGTTTTTAAACAGCCTCCTCCTAAAATCCACAATCCAGAGCAGCTTACTCCCCATTATGTTATAGAACGGCAATCTGAACATCTCCACGTCGGGGTAAAGAACGGGTAGGTTTCTAATCTCTTCTATAGAGGATTCATGTATTATCTCATTGGCCTGAACATAAAGACAGTAATTGCCAGTACATCTCTCCTTTAAAAGATTGGTCATCGTCGCAAGGATTTCACCTCTTTCCGTTTTGCCCCTCCATTCGTCTCTGAAAAGTCTGACTTTGCCGGGGAACTTTCTCTCTAAAATCTGCAAGGCCTCCCATGTCTTATCCGATGAATAGCCTTCGGATATAAGGAACTCATCGCAAATAGGCAGAGCGGCTGTTATAGCTTCTATAAACGGGTATCCCTGCGATACGACGTTTTTCAATATCATAAAGCCCGATATGGTCACTTTTTCTACAGGCATAGTTTACTCCCATCGAGTCTTCTGGAATTGCCTTACGATTCCTTGAATATCACGCATAAATTTCTCTGTTGAGAATATTTCTTTCCTTGATTTCAAGTAGTCAATCAATGACATTTGCTCATCTGGATCACCCATCACGCGTACAATCTTTTCGATGGCTTCCTCTTCAGTCCTATAAACCAGGCGGTCATCCTCTCCTACAATCTCCACTTGCCCTCCGCTGTTATGAACAAAGACTATGCACCCTGCCTTAATCATCTCTCCTACCACAATCCCGAAATGTTCCTCTATATTTGCGTGAATTCCGTATCTATGCCTGGAAATCAAATCTATAAGCTCTCCTCTCGATAAATTCTCGTGTAAAAAAACCCACGAATAATTTCCTTTTACAAACTTGATAAATTTTGAATAGTATTCTCTTTCACCCACGAATGGACTATAGGTTCCTATGATATGCAAATGAAGGCCAGGGATTCTCGACCTTACCTTTGCAAGAATCTCTATTATCGCCTCAAATCTCTTCTCAGGACAAAACCTTCCGATACAGACAAATCCGTTCTCTTTATTTTCCCAAGGGGTCTCTGGAAAATCACCTGGAATCGGAGGATACAGTGTTATAGAGTCAATTCCGTAAAATTCCTTAACTTTACTCCCAGTCCAATTCGAGTTAACGAGGGTTAGATTATTTAACATTCGGCTATATGAAAACCCTGAGACCATCATCCAAGGCCTGTAATTGCCTTTTAAAATCTCCCAAAACTTTCGATGACGAGGTAAATCAATATCGGGCTGAATCTTTCCGTATAGATAAGGATAGTGAAAATACTGTATTCCCCGGCATCCAAAGTCCATTTCATTGTCTGCCGAGACTATGACATCATATTGTTTCCCAATCTTCTTACACACACGCATAAGATAGCATGTTTTTTGAATGCTCCCAGGATCGGGATCAAGCTCTATGAGTCTACGCAGAATAGGATTGATATGATTTACAGCAAGCTCCGAAATGTCTAGTGAGGTGCCGTAGAAACGGTTTATCTCTTTGAAGTCAGGTGGGGTCCAGGTTAGTATCGAGACCGAATACTCCTTTTTCAAGGCCTCAATCATCCAGACTGCAACTGTATTTCCACCCCCCGGTGGCTGAATGGTGGTTTTGACAAATAAGATTTTTTTCATAGATGACATTTGATGAGTCCATAACTAATCACATTACACGCTCATTCTTTCTGTCCCAGTTAATGTATTTAAACTTGTTAAAATACGTGTTGAATACACCGGCAAAATCGCCATGTGAAATCGTGTCAGCGACATATTTAATCTGATGGATCAATCTTTTTGAACGATATGCGGGTATAAAAATATTTGTCTTCTCCCAATTGGCTGATGCAAACGATTTTATTTTTTCAACTATATAAGGAAAAAGCTGATAGCGGTACAATACGAGATTTCTGGCCTCCTCTAAAGCCGGAATACGTCTTTCCCAATCATCCTGGTCAATGATCCCCTTTATCTTCTCTAAGCTCGCCTCAGGTTGGTCTATGTCAATTCGTATAAAAGACTCCTTGGGGAAATAATCTTCCAGATTCGTACAACCATAGTATATGGGAACCGTCCAGGTAAGAAAGCAATCCGATATCTTTTCCGTCCAGTAATCAGGACCTGTGCTATTTTCGATTGCAAGCGAGTATTTATATGGAGCGAGTCCGTCCCATTTGTCCTTGACATATCTGATTCCCCTCCCGAAAACGTCTATATCGAATCGGGCGTTTTGCCTGAGGAAATTCAAGAAAGCCATCCTTTTCCTATGCCCCGGCAGAAATGTCAGTTTGCTCAAGACCCATGAAACATTCCTTGTTTTTGGCGGAATTTTTTCTTCAACGAGTTGATCAAAGGTACGGTTGACGTGCCATGGAATGGCAGGCTGGGAAGGAATATACTTTGGATCAGCGGAAGGTAGATAATGTGTAAACACCTTAGAAAATGATTCATGTCCTTCTATCATCCAGTCATGAAGGTATTTAATATAGGGCTCCTGCATTACCACCCAGACATTCTCCCTGGGGCATCGTACCCTAGTAGCCGTTGGTTTTCGATTGTTTAGCATTATCAGAAAATCACATTCTTCTACTGGCTCAATTGTAAACTGAACTCCATTCCAGATTCCCTTCTCTCCCGGGGTCTGCCGCAAAAGCCCCGCCCATTCCCAGTCCTTTACAATACGCACCAAAGTCATATTACAATATCACTCATTATCGAGTTCCTCTAAACACAAGGTCCATAAAAATAACCTCGGAGTCGTTCGCCCTTCCGATATCGAGGATGTCGCAAACTGAGAATCCACACTTATCCATCAACGCTATGAATTCGGCAAAAGAATATCCTCCCTCAAATCTCTCCATAACCGAGACCTCCGCGATAACAAATTGTGTTTTCTGTAAGAATCTAGGGGCACCCTCTATTACCTGGATTTCAAATCCCTCGGTATCTATTTTTAAGCCGAAGGGCGGCTGGAAGTTATGCTCTTCCATAAGTCTGTCAAGTGTCGTTACTGGAATTTCGCGTTGTAAGAGTCCATTATCCGATAACTCTATCGGATTCCGGCGGCAGATGGAACTCCTTGCCATATAGCGTGAATTAATGTTTATTATTTGCTTTTCATCTCTAGCCCCAACGGCGGTAAGAAGATACTCGCCCTTGTATTTCTTTAGGATCTCACGCATGTAAGGCTCAAACTCTTTTAGAGGTTCAATAAGGACAAAATACGACTCGGGAAAGGCCTCATAAAGGCTATGGGATTCAAGAGACGGTGTTCCATAAGCGACACCTACATCTACTATTGTTCTTGGGGTGAACCCTAGTCTCTTTATGTAATCAGCCTCCCAGTACGCTCTTCCGGGTTGCCATCTTTCATAAAATTTATAACTGAGTTCGTATCTGAATTTTGAGAGCGCATTGTCAATTAAAGGTTTTAGTTTTGCTATTAATTTCATTTCTAAAATACATAAACTCATTACCGCTGATTTCTAATTCCCTCTTTTTTACAAATCATGATCTCAGTAGATGGACTCTCTTGCATCAATCGAATAAGCAGTAGTTCTATCGGATACACAAAGCCACCAATGAAAAAACCAGCCAGCTCTATTCTTCTAACAGGAAGCATTAACATCTCCCACCATCTTTCCACCATGGAATACTTCGTGTCGACTGGGGAGTTCATAAGGACAAACATTGGGTTTCGTAATATGATCCGGAATCCGACTCGCTCCAACTCGGCCTTGATGAAACTGAGAGATCGGCCTTTCCAGTAATCCATATACCCTTTGCTCTCACCATGCAAGAAGTTATCCGAAAAGAGGAAATAACCTCCGTCTCTTAGAAGATAATAGATATTTTTTAGTGCCTCTTGATACCTATCATCATTGACTATATGGAAAAGGACATCAAAGGCACTCACAATATCAAAAGTCCCTTGTGTAAGAGGCCTTATATCTTCTGAAATATCCAACCGATAAAAGTTGACCTCCGGGAATTCACGGCTCAGGTACGTAATAGATACATCGGAAATATCTACGCCAGTAAGTTTACCAGCTCTCAGTTTCTTCCACTGCTCGATGTAGAACCCAGTGCCGCAGCCCACATCAAGAATATTCGATTTGCTGAGATCAATGTCAAGGCGACTGACAACCCTTCGAAAGACGTTTTTCCTGACTTTATAAAGCCAGGCATTATAATAACGCCCATAGACCAACGCCCCCACGCCATGGGGCCCCCAATTGTCACGGAGTCGATTGTTCCAGTAGGCCCTTTGAGCTACAGTTTCCATTGGGGCTTTTGTGCCCTGCACCTGTGATAGGTCATTTTCGGAGTATTTCATATCCTTTTCTCAAACGAAGACGGATGAGGAAAGTAAAGCCGCAGGAATAAGCGCAGAGTCGCCAAGATTAGATGGCAAGAATCTGAATCCCCCAGGTCGTCATTAATACAAAAGAATCTAGGCCTTGATAACCTTATATGTAGGAAAGCCTTCCACATCTCCAAAAGGTCGTTTCTTAAGGTTAAAAAACTGTAATCGTTAGACCCCCAATTCAGAGTAACAGTTTCATGAATTTTATCTCCTTTATAAGATTCAATCAAGAAGAAAAAGTATAATACCCTTAGAACCAGATCATCAGCAGAACGAAATCTATGTGAGGAGGTTTTTTGAAACTCATCGGGAATCATGTTCTCTAAATAGGCCAGTATTTGCCTATCATAGAGCTGAGGGACATGAGCAGGCAAAAGGCGGGAGTGTTTTTTACCCCAAAGCATATTGATGACCTTTTGCGTGTGCGCATATGCCCGATCCTGAACCGGCCCTCTGTCGGTTCTACCTCGCAAAAGGTTTTTTTGAAAGTAGATATACTGCCCGCCGGACTTTGTTATAAAATCACCTCTAGAGACAATTCTGCCGAGGAAGACATCGTCGTTTAAGTAGAGAAACCGCCTAGAGAGATTGGGGATTCTATGAAGCTGAAGTTCAATAGCATTTGAATTAAACGTCGGTAGATAGGATTTATCTAAAAAGATTTTATCATGGGTGATTATTGAGATACGGTTGTGTGATGTATCTAACCAATTAGGTATGTCACCATTGGTGACTATATAAATATTACCGACCCAGGGGGCGAAGGCTTCGAGCGATCGTAATGAGTATTTCAGCTCATCATTATTGCGAAATCTCTGTGGACTGATACTCTCAGATGGAACTGATAAGGGACTGTACGCGTATGTTCTCAACTGTTCTTTAAATTTCGGGTTAGCCCCGTCAACCCAGGTGTATACAACATCAATTCTCTCCTCAGCGTATGGATCACCGGTAAGCAATATATCTGAGCTTACAACAACCCCTGTATCAGTGATGTTCATATTTTATCGAACATCTACAATTTAGGGTGATCTACTATATTGTCATATACCTCCATCAGCCTTTGGCTGATCTTTGACCAATCGTAATGCATTTCGACCAAGCATCGGGCGTTATGGACTATCATTTCCCTAAGCTTTTTATCCGTAAGTAGCTGAATCACGCACCGCGCAAAATCCATTGGTGTATCGGCAATCATTATGTTTTCTCTATCAGCTACATTTAGTCCTTCACAGCCAATCGAGGTAGAGACCACCGGTCTTCCAAGAGCCATTGACTCCAGGATTTTAAGCCTTGTCCCTCCACCTCCACGCAGGGGAACTATGGTGACCTTAGATTGCTGGTAATATGGAACTACATCCTCCACATAACCAGTAACAATCACATTCCCACGTTCTACCAATTTACGAATCTCCGGAACCGGTTCATGACCAACGACAACTAGCCTAATATCGGGAATACTGCATTGAATAATTGGCATTATATCCTCACAAAAATACAAAATCCCATCAACATTCGGAGGATATCCCATGACTCCAATAAACAGTAAGTCGTTGTTTTTAGAAACATATTCAATGGGGCGGTAAAGCTCTGTATCAACCCCATTTTCAATAACTGAAATGGGCAATCTTGGGTTTGCCGACTTTAGCATCTTGCCTTCAATGGGTGAGACTACCAAACAATGATCGAACTTCTCAGCATATTTTGCCTCCCACTGGAGCATCAATATCCACTTTATCAAAAAAAGTGACTTTTGGGTAAACCCCGTTCTCAGTCCCATCATCCGTTTGTATTGAATCGCACCGAGATTATGAAATGAGAGTATCTTCTTACACCTATTGTTAGTTGAAATTGCCTCGACATAGGGCGCAAGAAATGAATGTTCAATCTGAACAACATCCACATTCCATTTGTTGACGGCTTCCTTAATCTTAATGAGCATCTCGTCATAGATAAAAGGATGGGTTGCCAAAGGACGACTGCTGAAAAGGCTTTGCACAATCCCAGAGATTTGTTCTCTGATGGAACGAGTCTTGGCTACCACAAAATCAACAAAGTCGCAGTATTTCCCAATTTGCTCTATATACTCGACCTGTTGTGGTGATGTAATTAGACTTAACAGTAGAACAGAGTGATGTTGAGAGACATTCTTAATAAGATAAAAATCATGAATTCTCACTCCGCTATCAGGCGGATATGGTAATCCAAATGTGATAAACAGTATCCTCATCTAAGTGCAAGACTGAGACCTAGATTTAAAATATGACTCCTTTAGGAAGGAAAGTACACCTATAATAAATCCAACTCCGCTGTATAGGTAATTAAACCAATTCATTAAAATTGTTTTTACAGTAAAGGAAAGTCCTTTTTCCCTCATTACAAACATATAAAAACCACGATTTAATAAAAGAAAAAATCCAAACAATAATACAAAAAGATAAAGACTATTGGCAAAGAAATATAACATAGATATATTAAACAAAAGCAAGAATGAGACTGGAACGCTGAGAACATTATTTATCTTGGTATTTAAATCACTTCTAAAGATCCTTTTGTCCAACATTATCTTAGTCCAAGGTATTGCCCTATTTACAACGTCTGATTTGATAAGGCTTAGGAGATTGTACTTCTTACAGTGGATTAACTGTATATTTTTATTTAGATAGATTTTATAACCGGATTGATAGAGCCTGTATCCCAACTCTATATCTTCAAGACTTCTGTAATTTTCATCGAAGCCGCCCAACCTAAAAAATACATCTCTTTTTATTGCCCCAAATCCGCCACAAAAGGTTGCAGCATCTTCGCGCGAAATCTGATGGGTGTAGTGATGAAATAGGTTTTTATAAACAGAGCAAAAATTGGATGGAATTGTATCTTTCTGATACGAACAAAAAAGCGCACTTATCTGAGGATTATTCTTAAAGGCTTTTACTATTTGTCCTATTGTGTCTCTAGTAGAGATAATATCGGAGTCGAGAAAAAATAGGATTTCACCACAAGACGCCTCTGCCCCTATATTCCTTGCCGCTGCGGGTCCAATATTTTTTCCAGTTCTTATTATCTTGCATGGAAAATCATTAACAACCATGAGGGAATTGTCCGTTGAGTTATCATCTACAACTATAACCTCAAACCACTTATAATCAGAATTAAATACAGATCTCAAACAATCGCCAACGGTTTTTTCTCCATTATAAACTGGGATTATTATAGAGATAAAAATATCTTCATTCATTCGAATTTTCTTAAGAATCTATAACAAAGCCAATACATTTCCTCAAGTGTAGTCAGCCCTTTATCCTAATCTAAACCATAAACTGTGCTTATCTTCCTCCTGGTCATACTATCAGCCTTTTTAAACCTGAGTGCAATAAAGAAAGGTTATGAAGAGTCCAGCATACGGCAAAAGAGAGACTACTATAAAGATAATACCCTCTTTTTCGGAAGAAGAATGCGTACAAATCCAGATTGATAATTAGAAGAGCAAAGACCAGATCGCAGATACATCGGGAATTTCCTGTCGGGCAAACCCTGACTATGATATACGCGATCCTTCTTATGCTTTAGATAACGTCTGATAGTCGGAATGATGGACATCAATATGTTGGCACAGGTTAATTTAAGGATATGAAAACCCACTTCCCGAACCTTGCCCCGCACCTCATCGAGACTGTACATCCTAAGTTCTCATCCGCTGGTTTTGCCCCTTTTCCTATTCCCTGGCTCGAATTCTTCAATAGTAGAAGACAGCCGCCCGGCCTCAACACCCTATGAAACTCCCTTAAAGCCACTTGGTCAGACCCATTTCCCCGTAGGTGTTGTATGACGCCCTTGCAAAGAACCAAATCAAAGAAATCACTTTTAAACGGCAGTTCCATTATGGAGGCCTGGGAAAGAAGACGCTGTCCTCGCCTCCGACAAAAGTGAAAGGCATTCCATGAAATGTCTACTCCTACCGCCCGTTTGGGCCAACTGTACCGCTCCAGCCATGTGAGGGTGAACCCCGTTCCACATCCTGCATCAAGGATGCTCAGATTTTTCATTCCACGGTAGTACGAATTTAAAATTCCGGCGGCAGCCTCACGTATGCCCATATACCACCAGTGTTTCTCCTCAATTTCATAAAGCCATTCATAATACTCATAAGATCCTATCTGTGGATTCTCACGCATAACTGTGACTAAGATTAATCAATTAAAAATTCTGATCAATAAGACTTCTCATTTCCTGAGATCAACGACCTTATTATAAATCCATCCAATCAGCGCCCCGCCAAAAGTGCCCACAGCAAAACCATAGAGAAATCCAATAATGCTTCCAAAAAACGTGACCTTGTATCCAATGAAGAACTGACTCAAGAGCCGCAAATGCGGTCCTACTACGTACTCGCCACCTGAGGTTACATAACCGCCCTTGATTACAAGCCAGTTAGTTGCAATGAATATAGCCAGCCCAAAAAGAATACCAAGAATCAACCCCAGTACCTTGATATTCAACCGCACTACGGCACTTAAAAGCCTCTGCTCCTCTTCTGACCAATCTGTATCCCCCACTTTACCACCTCCCAAGTACTAAAACCAAACTAGATATAATCCAAGAAGTCTCTAAGAGATAAAGATTCCGCTTTCTTTCTAGCCCTGTATATGAATATGCCAACAGAGAGGTTTCTAAGATACGCAAACAGCCACCCCCAAATAAATCCCCACAGAAAACTATAACCCATTCCGATAAAGGCCCCCTTCACAGTTACCGTATAACCTATAAAATACTGCCCTAGAAGTTGCAGATTTGGACTTATCATATCACCGTCTCTTATAATCAGCCAGAGTGTCGATATAAAAATGGCTAAGCCACAAACCGATCCGACGGCAATAGCAAAGGCCAATTTGTCCACCCTGGCAAAAGCCCATATAATGGCTTTATCAGGATCACACCGTCGGGATTTCACCGGGCTTCGCTCAGGAACATGTGGCTGTGTAGAGACAAGGGAATCAAATTCATTGCTTTTTGTTCTCTTATCCTCCCTTATCTCTTCATGATATTCCTGATCGGCGTTTATCTGCCAGAGATCATAACTCGCGCCCAAAATGTTTTTAACTGCCAACATCGCCGTCAGCATTGAGTGATCCTGATTGTTGTATTTATGCATACCATTTCGACCCACAAGTTGAAGGTTATATATATGGCTAACAAACTCGCGTATAACCTTGAGTGAATCACGATATGTAGAATCATAAACGGGATAAGCCTTTGGCATTCTTACAACGGTTCCATCTTCAACATCGGAGGCATGAGCCAACCCTAGTATCTCTAATTCCCTTTTTCCAAGCTCGATTAGTCCTCCATCTGACATTGTCCATAGTCCGTCGCCTTCAAAGCAGAAATACTCAAGCCCTAAGCATGTCTTGTTTTGATCCGGAACCATATATGGACTCCAGTTCTTAAAATTCTGAATCCTGCCCACCCTCACATCTGGGTCGTGTATATAAATCCAGTTATCCGGAAATACCTCCGGTTTATTAACGACAAGAACCACTGTAAGAAAGTCCCTATAATTAAGATTCATCGCCGCTCGGAATACTCCCTCCGGTACAGGGGGGTCGAATTTTTGGATTAACTCCCTGATTGGCATAGTGCTGATAAAATGGGTCCCTTTAACCAGTTCTCTCCTCCCATTGGTTTCTATCTCCACCGCCTCTACCTTTTGGCCTCTACAGATAATTCTTTCGACCCTGGCTCCTATGCGGATTTCACTTTTACTGTCTTTTACTATATTAGCCACCTTCTCCCACATCATTCCCGGTCCCAACTTAGGATAGTAAAAGGAATCAATAAGGGTTTTAATAACAGCCCCTTTATCATGAGAATTTTGCCTCTTCAACAGGGCATTTCTAATAGCGGTTAAAAGAGAAAGCCCCTTAATTCTCTGCGCCGCCCATTCAGCCCTGATTTCACTGCACTTTATTCCCCAAACCTTCTCCGTATAGGTCTTAAAGAAGATCTTGTAAAGGTGTTCTCCGAAACGATTTGAGATCCAATCTTCAAATGTTTCTTCCGGCCTTTTTGGAAAAAGTTGGGCATTAATGTAGCTAAAGAGGATAATAAGGCTATTCCAAATCCCTAAACCGAATATGGCATTGGATACTCGGAGTGGATAATAAAAGAACCTCTTGTTATAGTATATTCGCGACAGGCGATTGCGCTTGATAAAATCATCATCCAGTACCTCACGCCACATATTCTCCACGGCCTTGACCTTTGTAAAAAAGCGGTGTCCGCCTATATCAAAATGGTATTCCTTATAATTAACCGTCCTTGCAAGTCCACCGACGGTATTGTCCTTCTCAATGACAACGGACTCGACCCCAGCCTTGCAAAGCTCATAGGCGGCTGTAAGACCGGCAGGGCCGGCGCCTATTATTACTACCCTCTTATTGGTTGTTTCAGTAAGATCTTGCAACTTATAGTCTTATGATAAAGACGAGTTTAGTCTTACACGAATCGTTAGATTGGATGTCTGTATATAGTTTCCACATCTCACTTACAGATGATTAGAAAATATTAATCCTCAAAAGTCAATCCGACTTATGTTGTATTTTCAAGATGAAAAAAGTATTAATCGAGGATAGATATAGGACTTTGGAATTAACTCCTCACCAAGCCTCTCCCCTCTTTTTCTAAGTGGCATAGGCTATCTAACCTCAAACCTTACTGAGTCAATAACACGGTTTTTTTTATCTACGAGCGATAGTATATATTTGCCCTTTTTTGGTTTCCAGGAGACCCTTGTGGAAGTGCCTACCGTTTGATTATTTAGTACCCATCTTAAATCAACATCAGAATTCTGCGCCTCAAAAAAGAGCATCTGCCGATCCTTAGGGATGTCGGGATCTAAGGCGATTATAGTCCCGCTAGGGGGGTATGTAATA
>CAYMEO010000006.1:0-49506 GCA_964389705.1 uncultured Spirochaetia bacterium | reverse complement strand
GCCTTCTGTAGCTTGACAAATCTTTTTTCCCAACGATTCTTATAAAGCCATGAGCGAGCTTATTGAGCCAAGACCCGTAAAGCTCTTTACAGGGCTTATATATAGCCAGGGTGCTCCGGTTGATGAGTGCATCAAAAGGCTTGAGACAGCATTTGGGGAGATTGATTTTATGAGCGATGAATTCCCATTTAACTTCACCTCCTACTATGAAGAGGAAATGGGAAATAAACTCTCAAGAAAAATCATCAGCTTCCGGAAACTCATAAAAAGGGATGATTTGGTAAATATAAAAATATTTACGAATCAAATTGAGAAAATTTTTGCTATTGGAGGCAAGAGGAGAATAAACATAGACCCCGGATACATCGCCCCTGAACACTTGATTCTCTCTACGGGAAAGGGATACTATCACCGCCCCTATCTAGGACGAGGAGTCTATGCAGATCTGACGCTTGTGTATAAAAACAAGGAATTCCACACCCTTGAATGGACATATCCGGATTATAAAACCCAAGAAATGAGGAGGCTATTTAAAAAACTCAGAGAAAAATACATCTTTGATCTAAAAGAGGAAGCAGATAGATGAAAAGTATGACTGGGTTTGGAAGGGGTGAGACAGAAACTAATATAGGTAAAATCGTAGTTGAAGCGAGAGCTGAAAATCACAGGTTCCTTGATATTAACTTTCAACTGCCGGAGACAATCTTTGCAATTGAACCAGCCCTTTCTCAGATTGTAAAGAAGGCCATAATACGGGGAAAAGTGAGAATCACGGTTGCGACAGAAGGGGTAAAGAATAAGCTGTCTACCATAGACATCGAGCTTGCAAAAGAATCTCACAAAGTACTCGAAGAATTAAAAAAGGAACTGGGCATAAAAGAGAAAACAAGACTTGAGCACATTTTAATGATAAAGGAGTTTTTCTCTCTTGAAGAGAAATCTAAACTCAGTAAAGAGCATTACCCAAAGATAGAAGAAGCTATGGGAGAAGCCATAAAAAATCTCGATGAGATGAGAAAATCAGAGGGAAAAAAACTTGAGGAGGATTTAAAACTCAGAATACAAAAGGCCGAAAATCTGATTGAAAAAATCGAGTCCAAAAGAGAAGACTTAATCAGAGGTTTTTCAGCAAAATTAAGGGAGCGCATGAAAGAAATCTTAGAGGACATACAGATTGATGAGACGAGGCTTTATCAAGAAGCGGCACTCCTGGCCGAAAGAAATGATATAACGGAAGAGATTGTAAGGCTCAAGGCACACGTAAGTAAGTTTAAAGATACGATGAGTAAAGACGGCTCAATTGGTAGAGAACTTGATTTCCTCCTCCAGGAGATGAATCGAGAATCAGGCACAATATCTGCAAAATCAAAAGACGCCGAGGTTTCACATCTTATACTGGAGCTACGCTCCGAGATGGAAAGGATGAGAGAACAGGTTCAGAACATCGAGTAAATCTATTTCACCAAAAAAGATTCAACCTCAACATCTTTTCCCTTCTTTCCGCCCTCGGCTGTAAACACCCTGAGCTTTCCATCCACTATAGTCTCAAGGTGAATGGGACGCTTCCAGATTTTAAAGATTTGCTTAAGTACGTCCTTTGCCCAGTCGAGTTTTAGGTCTACTCCTTCGTGTCTGTGAACGAGATAAAGCTCACCCCGGTTCATGTAATTTCCCTCTACAACCTCGATAATCGGCCTTGTGCAATTTGTAAGCATAAAGAGGAGTTTCTCTTTAACCCTTTTAAAGTCACGACTTTCAATCTCATACATGCCGGTAGAACGGTTATAGGCATAGGTAAAAAGCCCGTGTTCTCTACAGAAATCCTCGGTGAGAAATTCATCAATAAAAGTCACATCATTGTAGAGCCTTCTTACCTCGAAAATCTTCTCCCTTCCAAGCCCTAGGTTCTTATCCCAGTTTCTCTTTGCCTCAATATCATCACACTCCTCATACTCTTTTCCGAATTTCCCCTTATTCCATCTGTCCTCTATGTCTCTAAAAAGCTCTATCCCCAATTTATAAGGGTTAAGAACGCCTGGCCTCGTAGAGAGTGTTCCAGCATGATGGTCTGCATAATCTATAATCTCCTTATCTGTGACAATCTTTTCGGTTAAAATCTTCGAATGCCAGTAGGCAGCCCATCCCTCATTCATAATCTTTGTCTGTATCTGCGGGGCGTAGTAATAGCTCTCTTCACGAATTATAGAGAGGATGTCCCTTTGCCATTCCTCAATCTGAGCGTTCTCCAGTAGAAATAAAAGAACATCTCGCTCAGGAAATTCGGGGAATTTTTTCTTCTTGATTTTTTCATCCTCCCCTTTTTTTCGCTGCCACTCTATAAAATCCGGCGGATTTATGTAGTCCTCTAAATACTCACTCGGGCTTCTGAGCTTTGATATGGGCTTTCTTCCACCTTCATCCACTTCGAGAAAATTCTTTTTATCGAACTGGCGTTTTATAAAAGGCGAATGAATATCAATAAGGTCTTCAATTGAGAGACATATATCTATAAAACTCTCAACCTCTTCATAGCCGTATTTATCAATGTATCGGCGGATCCTTATGGCATGGTTTGCCATTTCATCGAGCATCTTCCTATTGGTTTCAGAAAACCAGAAGTTGTTCTTAAAAAAGTCAGAGTGCGCGTAGACATGTGCAATGACGAGCTTCTGATCAATATCTGTATTGCCCTTGAGTAGATAGGCATAAGACGGATTATTATTTATTACCATCTCATAGATTTTATGAAGACCATATGTGTAGCTTTTCGAAATCCTTTCATATTCCATACCAAATCGCCAGTGTGGGTATCTCACAGGAAATCCACCATAAGAGGCAAGCATATTCATCTCTTCAAAATCAACCACCTCAAATATGACATCAAAAAAATCAAGCCCGTACTCACGTGCCCGACTCTCTATCTCTTCTATATATTTCTGGAGTTCAGAAGAAATCATCCTCCCCTCCCAAGAAACTGCTTTATCGAATCATATACAGCGTCTTTGTTTGCAATCTTAGAGAGAACAAGATTCTCCTTATCTTTCAGATGGTCTTCTAAATCATAGAAGAACTGACCGCTTCCATAAGGGCTTTCAACCTGTCCGTAACAGAAGAGATTGACCTTTGGAAGTAGATCCTCCTCTAGTATCTCTATACACTCATGTGTATCATCGCGGGACCAATTATCCCCATCTGAAAAATGAAAAGCGTATATGTTCCACTCATCCGGCGGATAACGCTCCTCTATTATTTTTCGACAGAGCTTGTATGCAGAAGAGATTATAGTACCTCCACTTTCTCTTACGCGGAAAAATATGTCACGATCAACCTCCCGCGCTACGGCATCGTGAACGATGTACTTCGTTTCAATGTCTCTATATTGATATCGAAGCCAGGTGTCAATCCAGAATGACTCTACTCTTACGATCTCCTTCTGCTCAGAGCCCATAGAGCCGCTTATATCCATCATATAAATAACGACTGCGTTGTAGGCAGGCTCTTCGACAGTCTCCCTTAATTTGTAGCGCTTATCCTCCGTAATCGGGATAATTACAGGATTTATGGGATCATAAGAGCCAGAGGTAATCTGACGCTTGAGTGCCTCTCTAAATGTACGCCTTAGGTGTCTTAGCGACTCAGGACCGGCGGTATGGATTCCCGTGTATCTTCCAGAAAAAGATTTTATGTTTTTTTTACCCCGGGGCTCTATGTTTGGAAGCTCAAGCTCCTCTCCTAAAATCCGGGCTAGCTCCTCAAGGGTAAGCTCAACTTCAAGTATATGTTGTCCCGGCTGATTGCCCGCATGCCCATCTCCGCCGTCTTCGCCTATGCCGATGGGTGTTCCCACCTCACCTTGTCCCTGCCCCACACCTCCCGATTTTTCAGGAGAATGCACAAAGTGCGGAATCTCTACCTGAGGCACTGGAATGCTCACAAGGTCTTTCCCCTTCTTTCCAATTAACTCAGAATGGACTATGTATTTCCTGAGATTCTGTTTAACCTTTCCTCTTACTATTTCTCTAAACCGTCCCCAATCCTGTTCAATCTTAAGAGCCACATTTGCCTCCTTATTATCTGTCCAACTAGCCCAATAAGGACAACCGCGGGTCATCCCTACGGTCACCCACAATCTATCTCTTATGCTCTCTATGCTCTTTTATGTCACCCCTTGCAAATATACTTGCTACATATGTGAGAACGTCCCCTGAGCACGATTCGCAGTATCCGTAATCCCTAATCAGCCGGCTCTTTACAATCTCAATCTTCTCCTGTGTTGCCCTATCAATAACGTTAGTTACAAGACTCGTAAGCTTAATCGAATCCTTCTGATCCTCAAAGAGCTTGAGCTCAAGGGCGCGCCTTAGTCTCTCATTGGATTTGTAATCGAACCTCTTGCCTTCGAGGGCAAGGGCGGCTATGTAGTTCATTATCTCGCGTCTGAAATCGTCCTTTCTCGACTCAGGAATATCGGTCTTCTCTTCAATCGAACGCATAAGCCGCTCATCTGGTTCTTCATCCTCACCTGTAAATGGATTCCTTATTTTCTCTTTTCTTATATAGGCCTTTACGCTGTCAATGTAGTTTGCACAGAGCCTGGCAATCGCTTCTTCATCGGCAGCAATGGCTCGCTGGACCTCGTTTTTGATGATTTCCTCGTACTCCTGCCTTACAAGTGTAAGGAGTTCCTTGTATCTCCTCCTCTGAGCCTCACTTGAGATAAGGGAGTGATGAGTAAGTCCACTTTCGATCTCACTCATAACCATAAAGGGATTTACGCACCTTCTGCTCACATCGCTCACAAGGGCATTTGAGATCTTATCCTGAATGTATCTAGGCGATATTCCCTCCATCCCCTCTCTTTCCGATTCCTTCTTCAGCTCCCGCACCGTGTCTTCAGTAAAGCCCGGGATTAATTTGCCGTCATAGAGTTTTAGCTTCTGCATGAGTGTGATCCCCGCCTTTTTGGGTTCCTCAAGGCGAGTAAGCACAGTCCACATAGAGGCTATCTCAAGTGTGTGTGGAGCGATGTGCTTTCCCTTAATCCTCTCTGAATTAAAATCCCTCTGATATATTTTTATCTCATCAGAGAGCTTTGTTATGTAAGGGACATCAATCTTTATAGTCCGGTCTCTTAGAGCCTCCATATACTCGTTATTGAGGAGCTTTTTGTATTCCGGCTCATTTGTATGACCAATTATTACCTCATCTATGTCTACTTGAGCGAACTTCTTTGGCTTAATCTTGTGTTCTTGGGTGGCTCCCAAGAGATCATAGAGAAACGCAACATCGAGCTTTAGGATCTCAATGAATTCAACAATACCGCGGTTTGCTACGTTTAGTTCACCGTCGAAATTAAACGCCCTGGGATCAGAATCAGAACCGTATAGGGCAATTTTTCTATAATTAATGTCCCCGGTGAGTTCGGTTGAATCCTGGTTCTTTTCATCCTTGGGCTGGAATGTTCCAATCCCCAACCTGTCTTTCTCTGAAAAGATAATCCTTTTTACCCTTACGTTGGATATAACCTTCTCCCAATTGCCCTGATACTTCTCCATAAGCTCGTTGTAATAAAACCTACAGACAGGACAGAACTCTCCCTCTACCCTTATGAACTCCTCTTCACTTCTTCCACGATTTATCTCAGCAAGCACCCTTTCTCTTGCCTCCTCAGGGATTAGTCTCAGAGGGTCTTCATGCATAGGACAATCTATCTTTTCTACAGAACCGTCCGCGCCGACTATCTGCCAGTAGAAGGAATAAACCGCCCCCTGTGGGGTTTTTGAATACTCTTCAAGCCCTTTTTTAAATAGCCTCACAAGAGTGCTCTTTGAACTTCCTACAGGACCATGGAGAAGGATAATCCTCCTTTCCGGTCCATATCCACGTGCGGCGGCCTTTATTACATCAACAAGCCTCATCAGATACTTATCGAGTCCAAAGATCGCATCTCTGCCATGCGAGATGGGATCGTCAAAGAATTTATAGTGAATTACCTTCTGTTTAAACTCCGTGTACTCTTCCATTCCGTAGGAGATAATCATGTCATAGAGCCTCTGAAAAGACGTACGCGCAACCTTAGGATTCTTATAGAGAATATCTAGATAATCCTCAAAACTCCCCTCCCAGTGAAGCTCTTGAAATTTCTCAGGATGCAAGATTTCCTTAACTATAGATGAAAGCTCTCTTCCTTCTCTCATCTTCGGCGATACCTCCTTCTTAAGCACATGAGTATTCTATTTAAATAAAAATTCATACAACTTACTCCCCCTCCGAAAGACCCCACAACAAGATGCAAATAAAAACCACTAATCTTTCTTTTTTGTTTCTACTATATTATATCCTTTCTCTTTCTACCCCTTCGCCTTCCTTGACAAAGAACGTTTAAGGATATATTTCTCGACTCTTTAGAATTATAAATTTTTATATGAAACCCTGTCAATAGAGTTTTTGAAACTATTGACAGTTGGCTTTCTGTTTTTTTTCTAATTATAATAAACGGGACAAGAACTCAGGGAGAGGTTAGCCCAAATCCTAAACCTAAAGGCTCAATAGAATGGGAAAAGTCATCTGTGTCGCCAATCAGAAGGGGGGAGTTGGAAAGACAACAACTGTTGTGAATCTCACTGCCTCTCTTGCCGCCGCTCAGAGAAAGACCCTTCTTATTGATTTTGACCCTCAGGGTAACGCTACGAGCGGCGTTGGAATAGACAAGGAAAATATACAAAAAAGCATATACCATGCCGTAATCGGCGAGGTAAATATAAGAGAGACTATAGTAGAGGTAGAACCTGAGGACCTAAAGGGCTATCTCGGTGTCTCACCGTCGAATCCGGATCTAACAGGGGCAGAGATTGAACTTATATACCTTGAAAGAAGGGAATGGAGGCTAAAGGAGGCAATCAAACCAATAGAAGAGGAATATGATTTCATAATTATTGACTGTCCGCCTTCATTGAGTCTCCTCACAGTAAACGCGCTTACAGCCGCCCATTCTGTACTCATCCCCGTTCAGTGCGAATACTACGCAATGGAGGGTTTAGGACAACTGAAGCGTACTCTAGCCCTTATTAAACAGAGACTGAATCCCAACCTTGAAATCGAAGGTTATGTGCTTACAATATTCGACCCGAGAAACAGACTCTGTCATATGGTAGCAAATGAAGTAAAGGACTTTTTTAAAGACCAGGTCTTTCAAACAATAATTCCAAGAAACGTCAGGCTTGCTGAGTCCCCAAGCCACGGAAAGCCCGTCATACTCTATGACGCAAAATCAATTGGAGCAAGGAGTTATATTTCGCTTGCCCAAGAAATCATATTAAGAAACGGAGGTCAAGAGGTTGAAAAAAGTAACCTTAGGTAGAGGGCTTGATGCCCTTATTCCTACAGAGAGAGCAGGATATGGTTATATGCTACTGAGCATCGAAGACATGAGACCAAATTCATTTCAGCCGAGAAAGGATTTCGATGAAGAAGGAATCGAAGAGCTTGCGGCATCAATACAGGAAAAGGGAATCATACAGCCTCTTGTTGTAAGAAAGAGTGAGAGCGGTTATGAAATCATAGCGGGGGAAAGAAGATGGAGAGCAGCACAAAAGATCGGACTTACAAAGGTCCCTGTAATCATAAAGGACGTATCTGACAGAGAAGCCCTTGAACTTGCACTCGTTGAAAACCTCCAGAGAGAAGACCTAAACCCTATAGAAGAAGCCACCGCATACGAGCAACTCATAGAGGATTTTGGGCTCACACACGATGAGATATCAAAGCGAATTGGAAAGGACAGATCTACAATAACTAATCAACTCAGACTCCTCAAACTCCCAGATGAGGTAAAGCAGGCCCTAATTAAAGGGAAAATTACGGCGGGGCATGCAAGAGCAATCCTTAGCCTGCAATCATACAGCCAGTCAAAAGAGGTTCTTGAGTCTATAATAAGAGATAAGCTCTCCGTAAGAAAAACGGAAAAACTCGTTCAAAAGCTATCTGAGCAGAAAGAACAGGTAATCAGGCTCTATGATGTAGACCCATATATACAGCATCTTACAGATGAACTCAAAAAAACGCTTGGCACCCAGGTCAAAATCATAGATAAAGATGGGAAGGGGAAGATTGAGATCGAGTATTATTCAAAAGACGAACTCGAAAGGCTCATAGAAATACTAGAAGGTAAATGCGGCCAGGCACATGACGATGCGTAATTAAATGGCAGTGTGCTACAATCTCATATGACAGCAAAGATGGTATTGTGATGGTAAAAGAATTTATAGTCAAGGTCGAGGTAAAACTCAAGCCTGTGATTCTCGATCCACAGGGGAAAACAGTTCTTATGGCGCTTCATAACCTTGGATACAGTGAGGTTCAAGAAACCAGAATCGGGAAATTAATCGAGATGAAGATAAAAGAGGAGAGTGCCAACAAGGTAAAAGAGAGGGTCCAGGAGATGTGCAAAAGGCTCCTTGCAAATCCGGTAATTGAGGACTTTGTTATAAAAATCGAGTAATGAGATCTAAAAATGCTAAACTTCGGTGTAGTTGTTTTTCCAGGATCGAATTGTGATCACGATTGTTATCACGTGATAAAACACGTATTTGACCAAGGATGCGAATTTGTTTGGCATGAGGAAAAAAGCCTGGATGGATTTGATTGCGTGATTCTCCCAGGCGGGTTTTCTTATGGCGATTATCTTCGTACAGGCGCCATAGCGAGATTCTCCCCAGTTATGAAGGCTGTAGAAAAATTTGCCTTATCTGGTGGGCTAGTTCTTGGAATATGCAATGGGTTTCAGATTCTCGTTGAAGCCGGTCTTCTGCCCGGCGCACTTATGAAAAATAGCTCCCTAAAGTTTGTTTGCAAATGGGTCAACATCCGTGTAGAGAATAACAACACCCCATTTACGCATCTCATGAAAATGGGAGACGTCTTGAGAATACCGATTGCCCATGGTGAAGGAAACTATTTTGCGCATCCCGATGATATGAGAAGCCTAAATGTCGTTTTCAAGTACTGCGATATAGAGGGAAGAGTTACACCCGAATCAAATCCCAATGGCTCGATCGAAAACATAGCAGGTATTTGCAACCGTCAAGGAAACGTACTCGGCATGATGCCTCACCCCGAGAGATGCTCCGAAGAAATATTGGGAGGAGAAGATGGGAGGTTGATATTTGAGTCAGTCATCTCATGGCTGGAGAAACCCGAATCTATACGTAAGACAACATACGGCTGAACTGGGATGAGAAATTCTATCCAATATTATATCCCTTCAGCTTCCTATATAGTGTTTTCCTCGTGATTCCCAGAATCTCAGATGCGCGTTTTTTGTCGCCTTTGGTGTAGTTCAGAGTCTCTGCAATTACGCGCTTTTCTATCTCATCCATTGTTGAACCGATCTCAACTAAGATCTTGCTATCGGTCTCTTTCTTAGCAGAGTCTATTATGTTCTTAGGCAGGTCATCCACTGTCACCACCTTCCTAGCACATGTAATAACCGCCCGCTCTATGACATTTTCAAGCTCACGAATGTTTCCTGGCCAATCATAGGTCTTAAGGAGCTCCATTGCGTCGTCAGATATGCCTATAATCAATTTCCTCGATTTCTTCTTATAAATCTCAAGGAAGTGATGGGCAAGAAGCGGTATATCCTCCTTTCTCTCCCGAAGCGGCGGAATAAGTATTGGAAAGACATTGAGCCTATAGTAGAGGTCTGAGCGGAATCTCTGATTTTTTATGGCTTCCTGTAAGTCAATATTTGTGGCTGCAATAACCCGAACATGAACCTTTATGGGTTGATTACCCCCGATTCTAAAAAGCTCTCCGTTTTGGAGAACCCTAAGGAGTTTCACCTGTGCATTAAGGCTTAGTTCTCCTACCTCATCAAGAAATATGGTGCCTCCATCCGCAACCTCAAATTTCCCTATCTTCTGAGTCTTTGCATCGGTGAATGCCCCTTTCTCATACCCAAAGAGCTCTGCCTCTATAAGGGTTTCAGGGATTGCACCGCAATTTATCTTGATATAGGGCTTGTCCCTTCGGTTGCTGTTTTTCTGTATGAAATCTGCTATTAGCTCCTTTCCTGTCCCAGTCTCACCCTCAAGCAGTATGGTCACATCGCTGTCTATGACGCTAAGTGCAATCTCCACGCACTTTTCAATCTTTTTACTTACGCCCACTATCATCTCACTTGCGCTTATTCCGGTGAGTTCCCTCCTGAGCAAAACCAACTCTGAAGAAAGCCTGTTCTTCTCTAGCACGACAGCCATCTGGTTTGTGATTCCACTTACAAGCTCAACCTCGTGAGGTTTGAAAATATCTTTTTTGACATCCCATACCAGATTAAGAGTTCCATAAGCCCTATCGTCAATAACAATAGGACTCATAACCAGAGACCTGCCTTTTAGGGCATTCATAAGATAGACCGATGCCGCGGAGGAAGCCTCATTGCCAGCTATGCATACAGTTTTTTTATCTAAGATCTCCTCATAGTAAGTCATATCCAAAGGAATGTTTAGGCTTATATTCCTGAGGGAGGAGATATTTTCGGGATAAAACGTCGTGATACTTAACTTTCTCTCACTTGTGTTTAAAATCCCGATTGAGCCATAAGTCGCATCGAGCAACTCCACAGCCTTTCTCAGAACAAACGACGTGATCTCAGAAAAGTCCAATTTTGAATTTATCTCATTTGTAATCTCAAGAAGGGTTCTTGTAATCTCGACCTCCTTTTCCATCCGAGTGTAGAGCCTCGTATACTGAAGGGCAATCGATGTCTGCTGAGTAAGGGATTTTAAGAAATTAATCTCACTCTCCGACCATATATGTAGCTTCTCACAGTGGTGGAACCCCAGGAATCCCAAAAGCTCATTCTGAAACACCACGGGGATGCACAAAAACGAGCGTGTGCCGTTTCTTACAAGGGTTTCCTTTAACCTCTCATCAAATTTATCTTGGGCAACGTCATTGATTATAATGGTGCCTATTGATCCTGCTTTCAATCCATTTTCCCAAATAGGGATTACGAGGTTTATAGTTGAAAGGACAGAGCCGTTTTTTCTATATTCGTATTCCACCCTTAGGCTCTGATCCCCGTTCGGAACTATAAAATCACACTTATCTACATCCATCATTTTTCCAAGTTCCTGAACAGTAGCAAGGAGAAACTTATCTATGTCTATAACGCTGTTTAACTCAGGACTGATTCTATTAAGGAGTGCTTCTCTTGCCTCATACCACCTTAGTTTTTCTAGTATCTGTTCTCCTTCCATGGTTTAACCTCGACCATAGAGATATTATTTAAAGGCCAATTATCTATTGGCGTTATACATCTGGCCTTCTTTTAAGGATATTTGAACCTTGCAACATCCTAAAAAGTTATTGCCATACGATTATAACAAATTTAAGGACAAAAGTATACACAAAATCCCCAAAAACCTTATTTGTGTATACTTTTGAAACACATAACTCAATCAATGTGTATCTTTTTTATACACTAACCGAAATCAAACCCCGATTTAGATCCTGAAATACAAAAAATTATTCATGATTTCAGTATGTTAGAAATAAATCAGGCTTATGGCACTCTTCTTGCCGATAAGTCCGCAATAACCTTAATAACCTTTTACAGGAGGGTACTGTATTATGAGCGACTTAGATAGACATTCAAACAGCAACACCCAGGAGAGCTTTGTAAGGATCGAGAGCTTCATCCAGAGGAGACTCCAAGAAGAAAAGGCCAGACTCGAGAAAGAACTCGGTATCGAAGAAAAGCCGGTTCACCACTTTCATAGGCCCATAGAGCGCCCCTTTACGAAATCCCAGAGACCCTATACAACTGTTCTCTATGGCGGACTAACGTGGAAACATGAGCACCTCGTCCACGGCGCACTAGAGGGCTTAGGGTATAAAGTCGAATATATTCCAACTCCAGATAAGACAGCATTTCAACTGGGCAAAGAGTATGGAAACAACGGCCAGTGCAATCCTACATATTTTACAGTTGGAAACCTCGTTCAGTACCTTCAGAAGCTGGAGGCAAAGGGTTTATCCAAACAGGAGATCATCGATAAATATGTATTTGTTACGGCAGGGGCATGTGGGCCTTGTAGATTTGGAATGTATGAGGCCGAATATCGCCTTGCACTGAGGAATGCGGGTTTTGATGGCTTTAGGGTAATTCTCTTTCAGCAAACAGGCGGCCTCAATCAGGCAGATGAAGGGGCAGGGCTTGAAATGAATATGGATTTCTTCTTTGGAATGCTAAACGGCATGAATATGGGCGACTTAATAAGCGACGTCGTTTATCAGATAAGACCCTATGAGATAAATAAAGGTGAGACTGATAGAGTTTTAGGTGAGAGTATGGACTATCTACATGAGGTGCTAAGAAAGCACAAACCTTTCAAATTGGAAGGCAAGGTCGCGGAGTTTTTGAGAAAATTCCCGAAGGTTGCCTATACGGCTGAGTATATAGGCAAGTTTCTCAGCCAGCTCTACAGCGATGAGTACACGGCTGCCTTAAAGGAGGTTGGGGATCGCTTTAACAGCATTGAGGTTGATCGTACCCGTATAAAACCGATTGTTAAGATCACAGGTGAATTCTGGGCACAAACTACAGAAGGTGACGGAAACTTTAATATGTTTAAGTTCCTTGAGAGAGAGGGCGCCCAGGTGCTTGTTGAGCCAATCGGTACATGGATTATGTATATGATCCACCAGGCAAAGCAGTCCCTAAATGACAGGAAAGGGCTTCCCAAAAACGGCCATGATGTTCCGGGTTGGTGGAGGCTTGATCAAGCACTTTCAAGATACACAGACTATCGAAAAAAGATTGCCATGCTTACAGCGGCTGAGGTGATATTCAGGCGTGAATGGAACAGGATGAGAGAATCACTGGGCAACCTTCCCCACGACCTTACAGATCAGTATGAACTCCAGAGACTGGGACATCCATTCTATAATTCAAGAGCCGGCGGAGGAGAGGGACACCTCGAGGTAGCAAAGAACATCTACTATAGTAACAAAGACCTTGCACATATGGTTCTTTCACTAAAGCCGTTTGGCTGTATGCCAAGCACACAAAGCGACGGCGCACAGTCTGCGGTTGTGAACCTTTATAAGGATATGATCTATTTGCCAATTGAGACATCAGGTGAAGGTGATGTGAATGCCCACAGCCGTGTTCAGATGGCCCTAGGAGAGGCGAAGGTAAAGGCAAAGAATGAATTTCAAGAAGTACTTTCCAAGACTGGCTATACACTAGATGATATAAAGGCATATGTTGATGAACATCCTGAGTTAAAGAGGCCGTTCTATCATATCCCACACTACAAGGGGATAATCGGGGTAGCGGCAAGATTTGTCCGACATGTTGGAGAACGGATGAAAAGTGAAAAACGGCATTAATCTTTATAGGGGCATATTACGATATGCCCTTAAATCATAAACCCCTTGGAGGTGTAATAAATGGGACAATTAATCCATGAACCCCTTTATATAGGTATGGATGTGGGTTCAACTACTGTTAAGGCGGTTGTTGTAGACATAGTTTCAGACGAAATCCTCTGGAAAGACTATCAGAGACATGAGACAAAACAGCCTGAAAAGGCTCTCGAGCTTTTAAAGAAAATTGAAAATGACTTTGGACTTCCACCTGATAAATTCAGGATATTTATTACCGGGAGCGGAGGAGGAGGAATTGCCCGTCTAATTGGGGCAAAGTTTGTTCAAGAGGTCAATGCCGTTTCCCTTGCCGTTGAAAAACTCCACCCCGAGGTCGGCTCCGTTATTGAACTAGGTGGTCAGGATGCAAAGATAATAATATTCAAAGAGGACCCAGAAACAGGAAAGAAGAAAAAGATTCCAAGTATGAATGACAAATGCGCAGGAGGCACAGGTGCAGTCATTGATAAAATCAATGCAAAGCTCAGAATCCCACCTGATCAACTCTGTAATATGGGATACTATGGCTTAAAACTCCATCCAGTTGCGGGAAAGTGTGGCGTGTTTGCAGAGACAGATATAAACAGCCTTCAGAAGATGGGGGTTCCAAAAGAGGAGCTTATGGCTTCGCTCTTTGAGGCTATAGTTGGACAGAATCTCGCAGTCCTTACACGCGGAAATACGCTCCGTCCTGTGGTTCTTCTCCTTGGCGGTCCAAACACATACATTAGAGGCATGCTAGAGGCATGGAGATACAACATACCTAAGATTTGGGAAGAGAGAAACGTTCAGCTTCCAGAGGGAGTTGACCCAAAGGAGTTAATTAAGGTTCCTCAAAATGCCCAGTACTTTGCCGCAATCGGAGCCGTTGAGTTTGGGAAACAAGAAGAGCCTAATGTCGGGATATATAAAGGCACAAAAGATCTAGAGTACTATATAAACTTTGGTAGAGCCGAGGAAAAGAAAAAGAAGGGAGCTCAGGGGCTGAGCAAAAGCCCAGAAGAATTAGAGGCATTTAAAGAGAGGTATAAAAAGAAACCATTTATTCCGGCAACATTTAAACCGGGTGAAGTGGTTGAGGCCTTTGTCGGAATTGACGGGGGTTCAACCTCAACCAAAGCAGTTCTAATGAGTAAAAATAGGGAAGTACTTGTTAAAGCATACCAGCTATCCAAGGGCAATCCGATTGAGGACACCATTGAGATGTTCCGAAAGCTTCGCGCTAAGGTAGAAGAGCAGGGAGCAACACTTAAGGTGCTCGGAGTAGGAACAACCGGATACGCAAAGGACATTCTCAAGGATGTACTTAGAGGGGATGTAGCCCTAGTTGAAACCGTTGCTCACACAGAAGCGGGTCTACATTTTTATAAAGAGGTTGATGTCATATGTGATGTCGGCGGACAAGACATAAAGATAATGATACTCAAGAACAGGAAGGTTAAGGACTTTAAACTCAATACACAGTGCTCTGCTGGGAATGGGTATTTCCTTCAGGGAACAGCAGAGGGTTTTGGGTTCAAGGTTGAAGATTTCGCCGACATTGCCTTTAGTGCTGAAGCGATGCCTACATTTGGATATGGATGTGCCGTTTTTATGCAGTCCGACATAGTTGACTTTCAGCGCCAGGGATGGAAGCCCGAAGAGATAATGGCCGGGCTTGCAGCCGTACTTCCAAAAAATATCTGGCTCTATGTCTCCCAGATTCCAAACCTCGCCAAATTAGGGACAAACTTCCTTCTCCAAGGCGGAACTCAAAACAACCTCGCAGCAGTAAAGGCCCAGGTTGATTTCATTGAATCTAGGTTTAAAGGCTCTGATCAAAAACCGAGGGTCATTGTCCATGAGCACTGCGGCGAAAGCGGGGCAATCGGCGCGGCAATTGAAGCAATCCGTCTATGGGAAAACGGAAGGAGAACAAACTTTATTGGTCTTGATGCAGTAGAAAAAATCACGTATGAAACGCACAGAAACGAGAATACGAGGTGCTACTTCTGTAAAAACAAATGTCTCAGAACATTCATTGATGTCAATATTGGAGGCACAGAGGTTACAGTAAGTCCAAAATCCAAGGTGCCGGCAGGGCCAGGTATTAAACGTCTTATTGTTGGAAATAGCTGTGAAAAGGGATTGGTAGAAGATATTGAAGACATGAAGGTCATAAAGAAGGGACTAGACAGCGCAAAGAAGGCGAATCCAAACCTGGTTGAGGTTGCAGCAAAGGCAGTTTGGAGGTCATTTAGCCCCGAAATTGTTGCTGATCCCATCCCCAAGTATGCATTTACAAAGGCTCAGAAAAGGCGTGTAGAGCTTATGAAAAACAGAAAGAACCTGAGAATTGGAATTCCAAGGGTACTAAATATGTACTCCCAGAACCCAGTGTTCAGCGCCTATTTTGAGAGTTTGGGAATTCCATCCGAGAATCTCGTTTATTCCGACTTTACAACAGAAGAGCTCTATAAAGAAGGGGCAAAACGCGGTGCTATTGACCCTTGCTTCCCAAGCAAGGTAGGAATTCCTCATATCCATAATCTCATATACCATCACCACAAAAAGAAACCACTTAACATTATCTTTTTCCCAATGATTGACGCCTTAACATCTGATCTCGTAAATACGTGGGACAGCAGGGCTTGTCCCACTGTAGCAACTACACCAGCAGCTGTCAAAGCCGCTTTCATTAAAGAAGGTGA
Source organism: uncultured Spirochaetia bacterium (assembly GCA_964389705.1). Taxonomy (GTDB): domain Bacteria; phylum Desulfobacterota_D; class UBA1144; order Nemesobacterales; family CSP1-2; genus PSLL01. The sequence continues at coordinate 33,382 of CAYMEO010000006.1, read as the reverse complement.
TATATTCGCTCAAAATGGAATAATATTCCTTAATACATTTGTTAACATCAATGATCCTCCGCTCTTTGCAAAGCAGATGTACGATGAGTTTAAGGACATCTTAGGACTTTCCGAAGAGGAAAACAGACGAGCCATTGAGCAGGGATACAAGGCTCTTGATAAATTCAACAATGATATTCAACGTGGGACCGGGCGTGAGTTACTTAAGAAACTCGAAGCTGAAGACAGACTGGGTATCGTCCTTCTAGGACGTCCCTACCACAACGATCCTGGAATCAACCATGAAATTATGGAGGAGTTCCAGAAGCTCGGCTATCCGGTTTTTACTGAAGATTCACTACCAATTGATGATGATATACTCGAGAGGCTCTTCGGAGAGGAAGTAAGAAAGGGAATAATCTCACACCCAATGGATATATCTGATGTGTGGAAAAATTCATACAGCGAAAACACAAGCCGTAAGGTCTGGGCAGCAAAGTACGTTGCAAGGCATCCAAACCTTGTAGCACTTGAGCTCTCAAGCTTTAAATGTGGCCATGACGCACCGATATACACAGTGGTTGAGGAGATTGTTGAAGAATCTGGCACCCCGTATTTCTGCTTTAAGGACATTGATGAAAATAAACCCACAGGCTCAATCAAAATTAGGGTTCAGACAATTGATTATTTCCTTACTAGGTACAGAGAGGACATGGTAAGAAACAAGCAGAAAAAAGTCCAGCTCCAGGAAAAACTTAAAGAAATAGAAGCAAAGCTGAGAGAAGAATTTTCAACTATGAGACACATGGGTCACGGTAGCGGCGGCTCTATCGAAGAGCAGAGAGTTGCCTTTAAAAACAAAGAATGATCCTGATTAGTAGAGGTGACTGAAAGTGGTCGCCTCTACTAAATGGAGGTGTGTGTGAGTTGCCTGTTGAGTCAGACAAGGTAATGTTCATGATATATCGAGACACAACATATACTGATAAATACAGGGTTTGTTATTTCACAGAGCTTGATGACCACAATAAAGAGAGTGAAATAAATAAAGCACTTGCCGGTGAGCATTTCTACGACGGATTTATAAAGAATTTCAAAAAAGATAGAGCGAAGGAAATAATAAATAGTTTTCTTGAAAGGCTAAACAACGGTGAAAAGATCGAACCAAGCGAGATATCTAAAGCCCTAGACGAATTTATACCCAAATAATAATTACTCAGCCACTAAGATACTTGAATAGGATGTTGAATTGTAAAGGTCCTTATCCCTATTTGAAACAAGCAGTAGTCATAAATACTTATGAATTTCAATAGGGTTCTTCAATTCGAAATGGTATAACAAAGCGTAAAATGTGTGCAACATAAGCAAATAAACAGAATGGAGGAAAACAATTCAACATGGAAAATATGATTCCCTATATAATTTCAGGCGTTTCTTTCATTCTTGCCGCATACAGCCTGATTCGAATACAAAGCCTAAAAAGAGAAGTTGAGCATGTCCATGACGAGGCAGATGCCTTAAGAAGGCATGTAGGCTATTCCCTCGACCAGCTAAAAACGGATATTGTCGCGGGTTTAAAAGCCGAGATGATAAGGAAACAATCCGGTATCCCTTATTTCCATAAAGATATGACAATCGGTGAAGCGCTTAGACTCCATCCACTTGCTCAGACAGTTATGGCTGGGTTTCACCTCGGTGGATGCTCAAGCTGCGACATCAAAGAAGATCACATACTCGGAGTCGCCGCAAAGGACTATGGAATAGACCTTGATAAGCTCCTTGAGGCCCTAAATGGACTACTCGACGGAACTACTGTCCTTCCTTCTGAACAGGTTCATCAGATTAAGCTTGTAGATATGATCAATAGAAGATGAGGGCTAGTTGGATACTAAAAAGGTATTTGATCGCTTCGAGTTTATTGCTAATTTGACCGAAGTGGAATTTGACCGCAATTTCAAACTCTATCCCGGACAAATGCAGTGTAGAAAGGGTTGTTTTCTATGTTGTAGCCAGATGTTTAGGATTACGCTTATTGATGCGGCCTTTGTTTCACGGGCTGTAAAGAGGCTCGACTCTGAAACCCGTAAGAGGATGCAAGAAATGGCCAGACGATACATAAAGAAAAAAGAAGAATTGGTTTGTGAGAAAGCCAAGAATATGAATCTAGATTGCAAAAGCGATGAAATTTCAACACTCGGTTTAAGGCTCCCCTGCCCTGCCCTCAGTGAAAATGGGGACTGCAGAATTTATGAATCGAGACCGCTTGTCTGCCGCAAATTCGGCATGCCCATATATGATCCCAAAAAGCCCGATGAGCTTCAAACCTGCGAATTAAATTTCCGGGAGATAAAAGAGATTGATGCCGACGAGTTAATCAAAAATCAGATGAGAATATACAATTATTGGATGGAACTAAAAACAGAGGTAAATGAGACCCTAAATCCTGAGAGGCGCGCCGCTACGGTTGCCGAGGCAATTCTCTTTGATTATGAGGAGATGATAGATCTTAATTTGCAAAGACCAAATCCGCTTTGAATATATGTAGGAGCGACCCAATAGGTCGCTCCTAGGTTTGGCATTATGACACTTGCTCAAATCAAAAATAAGATTATAGAAACATTAAAGGCCATACAAATAATAGAATTCAGTAGAGGGAAAGACAATAGGAGCTTTATTTGCAACCTAGTAGATTTTTCCCTAAACTATGATGTAGATTCAGAGATAGAAATTCAGAAGAGTTTTCTTAGAGGAAATCCCAATTCTGCAAAGGCCCACTACAATCTCGGCGTCCTTTACTATTTTCAGGGAAAAGTAGAGGCAGCTATTGATTCATATAAAAAGGCACTCGATATTGCCCCGAATCTATCCGATGCCCATAGGAATCTCGGAGAAATATATGCAGTCCGTGGACAATATGATTTAGCATGGAGCCATGCAAAGGCAGCCGAGAAGTTAGGCAATACAAAATTGATAGAGATGCTCAGGAGATATTTAAAAGAACTCTGATCTTGTTACGATAATCTAAATGTTATCTGAGGTAAAAATACATGGCGATAAAGATCATTATACTTTTATTACTGATTATCGTAATATTTGCGACATTTAGTATTCTGACCAGAAAACGACACGATCCCATTATTAGTAGAAAACCAAAATTTGAACCACTTACACCACCTGAAGAAGACGAGTCCAGATGGGGAACCTGTAAAAGCTGTGGTCAGCGGAGAATCATTATGAAAGAGGGAATGTGCGCATTTTGCTGGAGTTCGAGTCAGACGTACGGGCTTAGATAGATGATTTAAGTTTCCAAACGAAAATGCCAGATAAATTAACTATTGCACTCAAAATAGTATTAGAATCCAGGAAATTACCAAGTTTGTATCTCTCACCATTATATGGTAATTTTAAGTTAAAATTACGCTTCTTAGCGGTTCAGTAGGGGAGAAAAATGGAAGCGATAATAGCAGATGAGAAGATTGACATAACAAAGGAAATCTGTCCGATGACATTTGTAAAAACCAAGCTAAAGCTGGAATCTATGCGCTCCGGACAGATACTTGAAGTCACATTAAGGGACGGAGAACCTCTAAGGAATGTTCCAAGAAGCATCAAAGAAGAAGGACATCATATATTGCATATTCAAAAAGAGGGTGCGTTCTATAAACTCCTGATCGAGCGACGTTGATGGATTCTTCTTTAGCGAGAAAGATTAAGGTTCTTGAAAAAAGAAAAAGAGTCGAATCCGTAATTGATTTAATCGGCAATACCCCCCTTATTAGACTCACGAAGATAGTGGACGGTTTGAGTCCAGATGTGGAAATCTACGCAAAGGCTGAGTGGTTTAATCCCGGAGGTTCTATAAAAGACCGCCCGGCTCTATGGATGATACTCGATGGAATCCGCACAGGTAAACTCTCCCGTGATAAGGTAATAATGGACTCGTCTTCCGGGAACACAGCGATTGCCTATGCGATGATTGGGGCTGTACTCAACTATAGGGTTGAGCTAGTCACACCCGCAAATATGAACATAGAGAGAAAAAGAACACTTGAGGCCTTCGGGGCAAAGATGATTCTTTCAGATTCCCTCGAAGGCTCAGATGGAGCTATAAAGCTTGCAAGAAAATTAAAAGCCGAAAATCCGGATAAATACTTTATGCCCGACCAATATAACAACCCTGCAAACCCAATGTCACATTATGAAACAACGGCTCCAGAGATCTGGGAGCAGACACAGGGCAGGGTTACCCACTTTCTTGCAGGAATCGGTACAAGCGGCACTCTTATGGGGACTGGAAAGCGGCTCAAAGAATTTAACCCTAAAATCAAGGTTATAGCCATTGAGCCTGCCGAACCCCTACATGGCCTTGAAGGGCTAAAGCATATGGCTACATCAATCGTCCCGGGAATCTATGATCCGACTTTTGCAGATGAGAAGATTCAAGTATCTACAGAGGATTCATATAGGGTCATGAAAGAGCTCCTTAAAAAAGAGGGGCTCTTTGTAGGACATTCAAGCGGGGCTGCGGTCTATGCCACCCTTAAATATGCAAAGGGGCTGAAGGAGGGGGTAGTTGTAACTATCCTTCCCGACGGTGGATACAGGTATTTGAGCGGAGGTATATGGTGGTAAAGATACTCAAATCGGCCTATGATGGAATAATAAAACACGCCGAGTCCGGATATCCAAATGAGGTCTGTGGTGTTCTTATTGGGAAAGACAGTATAATAACGACATTCAAAGAGTGTAGGAATCTAAACCACGAAAGGGCACACGACCGATACGAACTCGACCCGCTTTCGTTTAAGGAGGCAGATGATTGGGCAAGGTCAAATGGGATGGAGATTATGGGAATCTATCACTCTCATCCTGATCATCCATCGCGCCCGTCGGGTTTTGATAGAGAAAGGGCATGGCCTGAATGGGTATATGTAATTCTTTCTATTGATGTTGGCAGATACAAAGATGGCAGAGCCTGGGTTCTTAAGGACTTTGATTCCACATTTCAAGAGGAAGAGATTGAACTAGTCTCAGATTAGGAGGAATAAAGTGGAATTAACTGAAGAACAGATATATCGCTACAGCAGAAATATACTCCTTCCTGAGGTAGGCGGTGTGGGTCAGGAAAGGCTTCTTCGCTCCAAGGTATTTTGTGTTGGGGCAGGAGGGCTTGGCTCTCCCATTGCGCTCTATCTCGCTGCAGCAGGAGTTGGAACCATTGGAATTGCGGATTCAGACCAGGTAGATATTACCAATCTTCAGAGACAGGTAATCCATTTTACAGACGATATAGGAAGACCCAAAACAGTCTCAGCGAGGGAAAAGCTAGAAAAACTCAACCCCGATGTGAATGTTGTCGTCTATGAAGAGATGATAACAAAAAAGAACATAAGAGACATTATAAAGAATTACGACATTGTACTCGACGGCTCCGATAATTTTCCCACACGCTATCTTGTAAATGACGCGTGTTTTTTTGAGAAAAAAACCTTAGTCTCGGGTGCCATACTCAGGTTTGAAGGACAAGTATCTGTATTTAAACCTCACGCCGGTGGTCCCTGTTATCGCTGCCTCTATTCTGAAATTCCACCCGCAGGTATGATTCCAAGTTGTCAGGAAGCCGGGATCCTCGGAGCCGTTGCAGGAATAATCGGAACCATACAGGCCGTCGAGACATTAAAGGAAATCCTCCAGATAGGACAGACGCTCGCAGGAAGGCTTTTAGTATTTAACGCCCTGACCATGTCTGTTATAGACGTGAAGGTGAAGCGCGACCCCAAGTGTCCCCTCTGCGGTGAAAATCCAAGAATCAAAGACCTTGCCGATTATGAACAGATTGATTGTGAGGTTGACCTATCCTCCATCATTAATGTTTGACTCATATAGCACCGAGTGCTAGAATAATTCAGTGTAGGAGCCACGGAAACCACACAATATAAAGTATCAAGGCACAAAATAGTGAGCTTTACGCCGTGGTTCTCGTCTTTCTTATTAGGTATGTTAAGTATATAATTGCGTAATTTCGAATTCTTTCTCTGTGAAATCTATGGTTAAACAAGAAGGGAATAAATGTCAAAGAAAGACCCTATATCAATAGCAATAGAGCTTTTTCAAAAGGCTTATGAATATCAGATGAAGGGTGAGTTTGACCTTGCAATAGAGCACTACAAACGCTCAATAGAGGCATATCCCACGGCTGAGGCTCATACATTTCTTGGATGGACATACAGCTTCCAGGGAAAACTAGATGAGGCTATAGCTGAATGCAAAAAAGCCATAGAGGTTGACCCAGATTTTGGAAATCCATACAACGATATAGGCGCATACCTGATTGAACTTGAAAGATACGACGAAGCCATACCTTGGCTTGAAAGGGCTATTCAGGCAAAACGCTATGAGCCCAGACACTACCCCCACTATAACCTGGGCAGGGTCTATTTGATCAAAGGGATGATAAAGAAGGCTCTTGAAGAATTCCAAAAAGCCCTAGAGGTTTATCCCGACTATACGCTTGCTAAAGAGGCAATTGACAAAGTAAAGTTCACTCTGAATTGATTACCCTTCCGAGTTTACTTTGGGCATAGGCAATAAATTCTGATTTGTGTCTATAGACTTCAATAAGCCCCCAGAGATTACACTTTTAACTGTAAAAGATATTCATTTGCATAGTGCATAAGCCCTTTGATCATGTTCTATTTGATTCGAGTTGATCTTCATAACACAAGTGTTTATATGGAAACCTTTGTAATACCTTCCCAACATAAATAAAAAGGCCAATGCAAGTCAAATCTTGATATACACACCACCATAGAGAAATGGTGGTATAATTAAGATTAAATACAGACACAAAGTTGAAGCGAGATATGAAAGAAAAGAAGCCAACTCCTCAGGAAATAGCAGAAGAAAACAAAAAGATAAGGACGTTGAGATTCATGGTTGATCTCACAATATCCATCATCTCACAGGGAAAAATGACAAGAGAGGAAGCCTTAGAGCACTTTCTAAAGGTAAAAGACTTTGCTCTAAAGCTCTTCCCAGGAAAGGAAGAAGCCTTTGAGATAATATATGCTCCTAGATTCAAAAGGGTCATAAATGAAATCTATGGACTCCACTGAAAAAGAAAGATGGGCCAATCTCTACTGTGGTGTCCCCTCTTCTCGTGAAGAAGCCGAAGCCATTCAGAGGGATCTACAAAAGAAGGTCATCACCCAAAATGGATTTAAAGAGATAAAAACAATAGCCGGTGTAGACCTGGCCCAGATTCGAGATAAAGAAAAACTCGTGTGCGGTATAATTGTCTTTTCATATCCAGAGCTCCGAGAAATTGAACGAGTATCATCAATAGTTGATGAGCAGTTCCCTTATATCCCCGGTCTTCTTGCATTTAGAGAAGGACCCGCAATAGTCGAGGCATTCATAAAGCTTCAAAATAAACCCGATCTCCTCATGGTGGATGGACAGGGAATAGCACATCCACGCGGTCTTGGTATCGCAAGCCATGTAGGGGTAATACTCGATATTCCTTCAATAGGTGTGGCAAAGCAAAGGCTCTATGGTAAATATAATGAACCACCAGATAGTGACAGTGCATGGACTCCACTTGTTGCTCAACATACAGGAAATACTATTGGAGCTGTACTGAGAACCAAGAAGGGAACGAAGCCCGTTTTTGTCTCAATTGGACATAAGATAGACCTGAGAACTGCTTTGAAAATAACACGTCAGTGCACTAGGGGATATAGAATCCCCGAACCTACGAGAAAGGCTGATATCTTTGTGGCACAGCTAAAAACAGTAGTTGATGTTTAGTCACGAATTTACGCAAGTATCGAAAATAATGTTTGTTTTTCCTATTCTTCCCCTTTGTGGGAGAGAAATTGGGGATTAAATAATGCCTGAGAGATTTTCTTGGATAATTCCGGCTAAGCTTGCAGGAATGGAAAGACCAGGCCTACTCTGGAGGCTGGAAGAAGACCTGAAATTCCTCAAAAATGAGGAGATTAACACAATTGTAAATCTCGAGGAATACGCTTGGAACTATTACGGATTTAGAGTAAAACACATTCCCATAGGAGACTTTAAGGCTCCAAGACTTACCGATATTGAAGAGTTCGTGAGTTTTATTGATGGTGAGGTCCAAAAAGGGAGGCGGGTTGTAGTCCACTGTTATGCAGGGATGGGAAGAACCAATTTGATGCTCGCCGCATATCTGGTCTATAGGGGAATGGAGCCAGATAGTGCCTTAGCCCTCGTAAAGGAGAAAAGACCGTACCACGCCGTGAACGAAGAGCAAAAAGAGGTATTGAGTGAATATTTCTACACCAGAGATCAACTTAAATAATACAATCTGTAAAAACTACAGCTACTTAGGAATCAAAAATTTTAACAAACCCAATTCACTAGAATATCTTGCCATTTTCTGGTAGAGTTATTGAAATTCGGTAAAGTGGGGTGTTGAATAGGAGAAAAAATGGGTAGTAGCTACTCTAAAGAGATAATAGGGCAATTAAAATACGGTCATGGAAAAACCCTCTACGGTGATGCAACCCTTGTAATTCTAAAGGCCTTTCTCCAATCCGGAGTAAGCTACCTAGGTGGGTATCCGGGCTCGCCTACCGCAGGGTTAATTGATGCAATCTCTGATGCTTATGAACCTATATTAAAGGAAATGGGGATATACTTTGACTGTTCAGGAAATGAAGCTGCAGCAGCTGCGCTTCTTTCGGCATCTATTAATTACCCTATTCGCGGCTCAGTAAACTGGAAAATCGTAGGAACAAACGTCGCCTCAGATGCCCTTTCACATATCTCCTCGTCAGGTGTTACTGGTGGGGCTATGATAATCGTAGGAGAGGACTATGGTTGCGATAGCACATGTGTTGCGGAAAGGGCACTTCCATTTGCACTCAAATCCACAATGGCTGTGATTGACCCAAGAGGGGACCTTCAGCACCTAGTAAAAATGGTTGAGGAGGGGTTTAATCTTTCCGAATATACGAATATGCCTGTGATGTTTCTTCTATCTACAAGGGTCGCCCATATAAGGGGAAGGATAACGTGTAAAGATAATGTGCGGCCAAAAATAAGTATGTTGAATCCGCTCAATGACCTGCCCACAGACCTAAATAAGATCCCTCTTCCACCATTTACATTTGAGCAGGAAAGAAAGAAATTCTCTGAAAGAATTCCGGCCGCAAGGAAATTCATCTTAGAAAAGAAGCTAAACGAAATCATCCAAGGCAATGACAATAACCTAGGAATAATCACACATGGCATGATATTTAATTCCCTGATGAGATGCCTTTATAACCTGGGCGAAGCTGACCTCTATGGCGAAAGCAGGATCCCCATACTTAACCTGAATGTTATACATCCACTTGTTCCCGAAGAGATCGTCAATTTCCTGCGTGGTAAGAAGGCCGTACTTATAGTTGAAGAAGGGATGCCCAATTTGATTGAAGAACAGATAAGGGCAATCGCACAGAGGGCAAGGCTAAGCGAGATTGATATATTCGGTAAAGATATCCTTCCCGAAGCAGGCGAGTACACACCAGACCACATAATCAAGGGTATAGGTAGTTTCCTCCTTAAGAATACAACCTCTATATACGAAAGAGAGAGGATTCAAGAAAAGAGCGAACGCATTGCAAGACACAAGGAGAAGGCCGCAAATTTCCTTAAAGAGCCTGTTACAAAGAGAAACCCTGTCTTTTGCACGGGCTGTCCGGAGAGACCGATCTTTACAGCAATAAAAATCCTCGAAGACGATTATGGAAAATCCTACTACGCATCTGATATTGGGTGCTATTCTATGAGCGGGCTCCCCCCGTTTGATCTTAGCAATTCAATTACGGGAATGGGAATCGGACTCGCATCTGCAGGAGCCCTTTCTCGAATGGCAAACAAGAGGGTAATCTCATTTATGGGAGATGGAACATTCTGGCATAGCGGGCTTACAACAAGCATTACAAACGCCGTTTACAACAACCAGAATGCAACACTTATCATACTTGAGAACTTCTGGACATCCATGACTGGACACCACGAAAATCCGACCTCTGGAAGGAATATGAGACAAGAAGGCGTCAGAATGGATATTGAAAAGGCTCTAAAGGGCGCAGGGGTCAAATGGATTAAAAAGGTCAATCCATACGATTTAAAGGAATCAATGGACACACTCAAGAAGGCTTACGAGGTAAATAAGGGACTTAGAGTAATAATTTCAAAAGGCGAATGCCAGTTAGAAAAAACTAGGAGAGAAAAGGCAGTAATTAAGCGAAACATTGAATCCGGCAAGCGCACGGTACAGTCAAGGCTCGGCGTTGACCCTGAGGTATGTACAGGGGACCACTCCTGTATGAGATACAATGGATGTCCGTCTCTAACACTTAAAGAAAGCCCAACTATACTAAGAGATGATCCTATTGCCCACATTGAGCATTCATGTGTGGGCTGCGGCTTATGTGGGGAAATTGCTCATGCTGCAATGCTTTGTCCGTCATTCTACAAGGTTGAGGTAATCAATAACCCTTCATTTTTTGATAAGATAAACGATAAAATAAACCGCTTTTTTCTTCACCTAATCACCAGAAACGGATGGTCAAATTAACACTCTTACTTGGGTAGCTACTCAATCACAAGTCAGTGTAAATTGAAGTTTATTATCCACTGTCATTAGTCACTTAGACAAATGAAAGACAGAGAAAAACAAATATCCCTCCTAAAATTGAAATATTTCACTTATATAAATTCTTACTCATTTGTGGTTAAATAGTTATGTATCTGGGAGACGCAGAAAGGAAATGGAGAGAAATAGCGAACTGATAAAGATTCTAATTCCAGCAGTAGGAGGACAAGGAGGCGGAGTTCTTACAGAGTGGCTTGTTCAGGCCTTTCTCCTCGAGGGTTTCGAGGTTCAGGCAATAGGGCTTCCAGGGCTTTCTCAGCGTGGTGGCTCAACAGTCTATTATCTTGAGGCCCATCCAAGGGTAAACTCAAATCAAAAACAAATCATATTCTCTCAATACCCAGTTCCAGGTGATGTAGATGTGATTCTAGCCCAAGAGTTCCTTGAACTAGGAAGGGCACTTGAGGCAGGATACGGCTCAGAGAGAACTGTAGTCGTCTCAAGCACACATAGGATCTATTCTACACTTGAGAAAACCCCTATAAGCAGCGGTATATATTCAAATGAAAATCTGAAAAAGCTCGCAACTACATTCTCCTCTCTTTTCATCGCATTCAATGCACTCGAGATAGCGAAAGAAAATGGAATGGATGAGCTTGGAGTAAACGCAATACTCCTTGGGGCACTAGGGGCATCAGAGGCACTGCCAATATCCGAGGTCAATTACATAAAGGCGATAGAAGAAGCGGGGGTTGCGGTAGGAAGCAACGTAAAGGCATTTAGAATCGGATGGAACTATGTAAAATCCCGTAAGTACACCGAGCCCAAAGCATCTTTTCAGAAGAGTTGGGAGGAGTTTAAAAAAGAAAGAGCCGAAAAGTTAGCACCTAGATCAGGAGATGAATATCTCAAATTAATCTCTGAAATCGAGGTGGAGTATCCCATCCGTCTTAGAGAAATCCTGGCAGAAGCCCTTTTTAGGCTGATAGACTATCAAGATGTAGGATACGCAAAAAAGTATTTGAATGAACTCGAAAGTATCTATTATATAGACAAGGAAATGAAGGGCGGATTTAGGCTCACAGAAATATTTGCTAAAAACCTTGCTCTCTGGATGACATATGAGGACGGGATCCGGGTAGCCGACCTTAAAATCAGGCCTGAGAGATTTAAAAGAATCAAAGAGGAGATGAGATTGAGACCCGATCAGGCATTCCGCGTTACGGACTATCTGAAACCAGACGCCGAGGAGATTTATGGCCTCCTTCCCAACTTTCTGGTAGCCCCAATAATCTACATTACCGAGACCAGCTTTTTTCAAAACCTCTGGCCAAAGAATAAAAAATTAACCCTTGAACAAAAGCCCATTACTACTTCTTTTTCCGGGTTTTTGAGGCTCTGGCTTCTTAGCAAGCTTAAATTTATGAGACCCTATTCCTATCGCTACCATAAGGAGCATTCACTAATTAAAAAGTATAAAGCCAATGTAGAAAAATTCGCGAAAATAAACTACGATATCGGATGTCTCATAGCAAAGAGCGGACAGATGATAAAGGGCTACGGAAAGGTAAGGAGAAGAACAATGGATGCCTTCGGTAGATTTTTAGATAATGTCATCACCCCACTTGTAGAGTTTGAGAAGAAAAACAGAAAAGGCTTCAGCCTAACCTTGGAGATCGGAGAAAAATCACTGAACCTAATTGCCGCATCAATAGACGGAATAGATAAAGCCGAAGGACTAACCAAAGATCTTTTGCGAGAAAAGGCAGCCTAGTTTATCTAGAAACAATTAGCTTCTAAGGACCTGAGTTGGAATCATTACTTACAATTTCCATGTCCAGATGCTTTAACGAGAAGCCACATTGAATTAAAGCAGACTAACCCTAAGCCTGTTTTATTAACACCCCACCTTAGAAATTGGTATTATATTATAAATGAACAGAAAGGCCCTTGAGACCCGTTTCATTGCCGACTCGATGCTTGGGAAACTCGCAAAATGGTTGAGACTCGCCGGAGTAGACGTGGAATACGAAAAAGATATTGCCGATGAGGTTTTAATACGGCGCGCCATCTCCGAAGATCGGATAATTCTCACACGAGACAGGTCTATAGAAAGGAGAAAAGGTACAAAGGGGTATCTTCTTATCTGGAGTGATCATCTAACTGAACAGATTATTGAGTTTATACGAGTTTTTGAACTTGACACACTAGAGAGTGCCTTTACAAGGTGCATACGCTGCAACACACCACTTGAGGAGGTTTCAAAAGATTCCCTAACGGATAAGGTTCCACTTTACGTACGGGAGACCCAAAATGAATTTAGGCGTTGCAAATCATGCGGAAGGATATACTGGGCAGGCACGCATAGAGAGAACGCACAGAGGTTTTTAAAAAAGGTGATAGGGGATTTGTAGTATTGTAGAATCGAAGATCTAGCACAGAGAACACGGAGAGAAAAAAATCACAATGTAGACGGATAAGTGAGAACTTTAGCCTTCCAATTCATCAAGCTAAACCATAGACATTGAAGCCGATTTTTTAATGTCATCTACTCTTACAAGGTTTTAACACTACTAACAAGAAATAGAAAAAATTAAAAAGTTCAAAAAAGACTTGACTCCGTATCTAGGTACGGAGTTTATACTATGAATGGAGGTAAAAAAATGGGAAATCTAACCATAGGACAGGTTGCTAAAAAGGCAGGGGTCAATGTTGAAACTATACGCTACTACGAACGCCGTGGTTATATACCTAAGCCACCCCGACCGAGGTCTGGTTACCGCCAATACTCCGATGAAACAATCAACCGCATTCAGTTTATAAAGCGCGCCCAGAAACTTGGATTCACGCTGAAAGAAATCTCAGAGCTTCTATCATTAAGGATTGACCCTGACACTACCTGCGCAGATGTGAAAAGACGCGCGGAAGCAAAAATTGCGGGCATAGAAGAAAAAATACGCACTTTGCAAAGTATAAAGAAGGCACTTGCAAAGCTCTTAGCAATGTGTAGTGGTAAAGGCCCAACGGGCGAATGTCCGATAATAGAGGTACTGGAAATGAAGGAGGATAAAGATGGCTGAGAGAAACGACAAAATTACACTTTTTGCCTCTATAGGCTCCGTAATATCAGGGCTTGCGGCATCTCTATGCTGTATAGGTCCCTTAGTATTTGTAATTCTTGGATTAGGTGGAGCCGCTTTCTTTGCAAAGCTTGAGCAGTACAGGTTGATTTTTGGAGTAGTATCCCTTGGGTTCTTATCACTTGGTTTCTTCTTTGCTTATAGAGGCAGAGAGGAGTGTAGTCCCGACACAAGTTGTGTGATAAGTCCCAAAAGGAGAAAACTAAGTAGAATCATTCTATGGATAGCTGCTATCTTAGTCGTCGCTTTCATCCTTTCACCAAATATCATCGGGCTTTTTGCAAATTAAAAAAGGGAAAAGCAGACTAGCAAGGATCCCGCTATTGGTAGGGAATTTATCTTAGGCCGAGCAATGGCAGAAGCTATAAAGAGATGTAATTAGATAAAGAGGGCAATTTCTTGGTAAAAACATATTATACGAGGAGGATATAAAAATGAAGATTGTAACTACAGGCGTATTTATCTTAGCGGTGGTTCTAGCCATTTTTCTTACAGGCTTTCATACCTCCGCATTGAGTGAAGGAGTTACAAATACACGAGAAATCACACTTAAAGTAGATGGTATGAAATGCAGGATGTGCCCGCTTACTATAAAAACTGCTTTAAAGAAGCTAAATGGTGTAGTGGATGCTGATGTGAGTTATAAGGATAAAGAGGCTAAAGTACGATATGACGATGGCAAAGTTACGGTAAATGAGATAATTAAATCTATAGAAAACGCGGGTAATTATAAAGCAACTCTTCTTGGTAAAGAAGGGAAGTAAAGTGGGAAATGCTATTAAGGTATCTAAAAATTATCGGCTCAAATCTTATGAGGTATAGAAAGGAGGTATTTACAAGATCATGGGAAAAATTGACCTGATCATAATCGGTGGTGGTGCAGGTGCTTTTGCAGCGGCTATTCGTGCCAATGAACTACAAGCTAAAACCATGATGATTAATACTGGTCTGCCACTTGGTGGAACTTGTGTGAATGTGGGTTGTGTTCCGTCAAAGGCGCTTCTTTATGCCGGAGAGGTATTACATCTGGCAAAAAATCATGGCATTCCTGGTATTAAGCTTGAGGTAAAGAGTTTTAATTTCCAAAAAGTTATTCAGGATGAACTCGCTCTAGTAGAAAAATTGCGTCAAGAAAAATACAAAAAGGTGTTAAAAAGTCTTGAGTATGTTAAGCACATCAAAGGGAGAGCAAGATTCATTTCTAAAAACGAGGTAGAAGTTAATAATCAAAATTTATTTGGAGAAAAATTTATTATTGCTACTGGATCAACCGCCCATGCCCCTCCAATCGAGGGTATTAGTGAAGTCGGTTTTGTTACTCATGTTGAAGCGCTAAGGCTTGAACGGCAGCCAAAAGAGCTGATTGTAATTGGTGCAGGGCCATTAGGTCTTGAGTTTGCTCAAATGTATGCAAGATTTGGCACAAAAGTTACTATATTACAACGTGGTCCATCTATCTTACCACGGGCTGAAAAAGAATTGACTCAACGCCTTAGTGAGGTATTGACAAGAGAAGGTATCACCATTAAAACAGATGTTGAAATCAAAAAGGCATACAAAGATAGGTATACAAAGATTCTTTCGTATATGGTTAATGGAAAACAAGAAGAGGTATCCGGTGAAGAAATACTCTTAGCCGCTGGTAAAACTCCAAATACAAAGGAACTGGAGCTGGAGAAAGCTGGTATCGAGATTGACAAACGCCAGGCTATTGTCGTCACTCAGTCCTTTCAAACCTCTCAGCCTCATATATTCGCAATTGGAGATGTAGCTAACTTACCCTTGCGCCTTGAGCCAACTGCTGCGTATGAAGGAACGCTTGCCGCAGAGAATGCCTTGACCGGATCAAATAAAAATATTGACTACAGTACCGTACCCTACACGATTTTTACTGATCCACAGATTGCCGCCGTAGGATACACCGAAGATGAACAAATAAAAAAAATAGGCGTATGTGCTTGTCGGACTGTTTCATTTGCTTATGTGCCGAAAGCAATAATTATGCGCCGCACAGAAGGGCTAATTAAAATGACAATTCACCCACAAACAAAACAGGTTCTTGGAGTGCATATTCTTGCACCGAACGCAGGCGAATTAATTGCCGAGGCGATGATGTTGGTAAAAAATAAATCAACTATTGATGATATTGTGGGTTCACTTCCAATATTTCCGACACTCTCTGAAGCAATCAAAATCACGGCACTTTCATTTACCAAAGACATTACAAAACTGAGCTGCTGTATATGAACACAGCCATATACACAAAGGATAGTACAATCTATATCTAGGACTCTATTAAAACCTAACCCTTCGCAAGCCTCAGCTTTTTAGATTCCGGTTTTATCTTGGTGATCTTATTCTTTCCGTTTACATAAACCAGTTTGGGTTCATGCCTCTTACACTCGCTCTCATTATATGAAGCAAAGCTTGCGATTATTACTGTGTCTCCTTCCCTAGCCAGATGAGCCGCAGCTCCATTTGCGCAGATTACACCGGAGCCGGGTTTACCTTCAATTACATAGGTAAAAAATCTCTGTCCATTTATCACGTTGAATATATGCACCTGCTCATAAGGGATTAGATCGGCGGCATCCATTAAGTCCTTGTCAATCGTGATACTTCCCTCGTAGTTGACGTTGGCCTCTGTAATGGTCGCTCTGTGAATCTTAGATTTAAGAAGTATCCTCTTCATCGTCTCCTCCTATTAAAGTCTTATATTGTCAATAAGCCTCGTTCCGTTGAGTCTCACGGCTACTGCCACTAAATCCCCGCTTTCGACTACTTCTTTACTTACAAGGGTTTGAGGATCACAAATCTCTAGGTAATCAATCTCTCTAATTCCCACCTCCATTAAGGTTTTTTTCCCCCTCTGAGTCATAGCTTTTGCATCTCTACAGCCGCTTTCAAAATCCCTCTTTATATTACGAAGAACCCTTGATATCCAAAGTGCGCACTCCCTTTTATCAGGAGAGAGATAAGCATTTCTAGAACTGAATGCGAGTCCACTTACCTCTCTGATAACAGGAAATCCCAGAACCTCGACCTCAAGGTTTAAATCCTTTACCATCCTCTGAATGATTTTTAGTTGTTGATAATCCTTTTCTCCAAAAAGTGCGACATGAGGCTTTACGATATTAAACAATTTAAGAACAACAGTCGCAACACCTCTGAAGTGCCCTGGACGAAATGGTCCACAGAGATATTCTTGTAATCTTTTCACTTCGACATATGTTTGAAATCCCTCCGGATACATCTCTTCTGAGGTTGGGACGAAAACAAAATCAATGCCAAGGTCCTCTATCTTTCTTAAGTCACCCTGTAGGTCTCTTGGATACCTTGCAAAATCCTCATTAGGTCCAAACTGGGTGGGATTTACAAAGATGCTTACTACAAGGACATCCCCCATTTTCCTAGCTTCAGAGATAAGGCTAATATGCCCTTCATGAAGCGCCCCCATAGTAGGAACAAGAGAAATTCTCCTCCCCCCCCTTCTTGCTCCATTTGCCAAACTCTGCATCTCTCCTACGCTGGTTATAATCCTCAACCGATTCTCTCCTCAGTTATATGAATACCGAGCATCTGGAAATGTCCCATCCTTTACCTCATCGGCAAATTCCTTCACTGCCTTTGACATCGCCTCCCTTAAGTTCGCATAACGTTTTACGAATCGGGGGAGCGGTTCTGGTGAAAATCCCACTAGATCGTTTATAACAAGTACCTGTCCATCGCAAAAAGGCCCCGCTCCAATTCCAATGGTTGGTATATTTATGGATTCTGTTATCTTCTTTGCAAGCTCCTGGGGAATGCTTTCTAAAACAAGAGAGAATGCCCCTGCATCCTCAGCAGATTTTGCAAGTTCAATGAGCCTTTTGGCATCATTATCCCTACGTCCCTGAACCCTATAACCCCCAGTTAGGAGTACTGACTGGGGGCAAAGTCCGATGTGAGCCATAACTGGAATACCCGCCTTCTGAATGGCATAGATTGTGTCAAGGTAATTCTCATTCGTCTCAATTTTTACGGATTCTGCTCTCCCCTCTTTTACAAACCTTCCGGCATTTCTTATGGCATCTTCTTTTGAGGCCTGGTATGACATAAACGGCATATCCCCACAGAGATGAGCACGCCTTATTCCTCTTGAAACGATTTTTGTATGGTAAACCATCTCATCAATAGTTACAGAAAGCGTGTCGGGGAGGCCTTGGATTACATTTCCAAGAGAATCACCGACAAGGATAATGTCCACCCCAGATTCATCAATTATGTTCGCTGTCGCAGCATCATATGCGGTTACCATAACGATTTTCTCCCCGCGACTTTTCATATCACAAATTTCTGGGACTGTAACCTTCTTCATTTTGTTCATTCTATTCCAACAAGATTAATAAAAACATCTACCTTTGCACCCTTGTTCATTCATAGATAACGTTAAAAAAAAACCAGCTAATTGGGTATAAGCCCAAGCTGGTTCTCCATTCTCGATCTTCCTAGGTACGGCTCTTGTTCCGTCCTAATGAGTATTGTATTCAAATCTCCTCCCGTCTTGGTCCTTAAAAAGGATCCAAGCGGTATAAAATTCAGGGCCTTATCGCATATGATGCTTATACGCAAATGCGAAAAAGACCTGTAATTATGATAAAGAAAGTTATTTGAGATGTCAAATCTATAAACCAATAACCAACAGCTAACCTAAGAGCCCTGTATCCACTCATCTCCGCCTTCCCAGATCTCCTTTTTCCATATGGGAACGGTTTGTTTGAGTTTTTCAATGGCGTATCTTGATGCCCTGTAGGCTTCGTCCCTATGTGGTGCAGAGACAACAATTAAAACACTTACCTCACCAAGGCTAAGTTTTCCTATACGGTGGACTATTGCCAATCTTCTTATGTCCCACATTTGCCTTATTTCTTGGGCTATTTTAGCGAACTCTCGAAGGGCCATTTCGCTGTAGGCCTCGTATTCGAGATACTTGACCTCTCTTCCTCTCGATGATTTCCTTACAGTGCCAATAAAGGCTACCACTGCTCCAGATTCAATATCCGACACTTTTCTGATTACTTCTTCAATCTCGATTTTATCAGATACTATTTTAAAGAAATCAGTAGCCTCAGCCATAACTTAACTCTTCACTATGTGAATGGTAAGGGTGAAATTAGGAGTTTGAGATTTGATAACAATTAGTTTCTTTAGGCTATTTTTCTTTTTATCTAACACCCAAGATATTTTTATTCGCGTAAGTTTTAAGTTGTTTTCATTCCTGAATCACTGATCCTGTATAACCAGACCTCCTAAGCCTCGCGGCAAGCTCCTCAGCCTCATCCCTCTGCGAAAACCTTCCAATCCTTATCCTATAGTAAATATCCCCATTTAAATCAGCCGGCTCAATTCTCACATCACTCAAGCTCCCATCGAGATGCTCCTTTAAATCCAAGGCACTCTGTTTATCTTTAAATGATCCCACCTGAACTGTATATTTGGCATCAAAGAAATCCACACTCCTTCCAGGCGCTGAGATCACCTCAACCCTTACCTTTGCCGTTCCCCTTCCCAGTATGCCAATAGATTTAGCGGCCGCATAAGAGAGGTCTATTATGCGTCCTTTTTTAAATGGACCCCGATCGTTTATCTTTACGATAACATCTCTTCCATTTTCCAGATTAACAACCCTGACCACTGTTCCTATTGGTAGGGTTTGGTGAGCCGCAGTATAGCTATTCATACTAAATCGCTCGCCACTTGCTGTCTTACCACCGTCTTCATCAACACCATACCAAGAGGCAACTCCGATTTGAGAGTAGCCCTCGTTTGGACGCATTCCGATACCCCTTTTAGAGATAGATGCACAAGAAGAGAAGAATAGAACAGTTAATAATAGAAATAACCCTATTCCTCCTCTTACCATGCCCGCATTTTAACATATTGAATATGAATTATGCAATAGTGGCTTCTTGAGATTATTAAGAATTGTAATAAACTTACTTGAACTGTTTGAATATTCAGGAGATAAGTAACATGCAGCACATTCTCTCAGAAGAGTTTCCACTCATAAAGAGGCTTCCTCCATATGTATTTGCCATAGTAAATGAGCTAAAGATGAAAGCAAGGACAAGAGGAGAAGACATCATAGACCTTGGAATGGGAAATCCGGATCAGCCGACACCGCAGCATATTGTAGATAAACTCATAGAGGCTTCAAAGAATCCCAGAAATCATAGATACTCTGCTTCACGAGGCATTCCAAAATTAAGAATGGCGATCTGCGATTGGTATAAGAGGAACTATAAGGTTGAGCTAGATCCAGAAACCGAGGCAATAGCCACGATTGGCTCAAAAGAGGGGATCTCTCATCTTATGCTCTCAATCTTAGCTCCTGGTGATGTGGTTGTGGTTCCAAGTCCAACCTATCCGATTCACAGCTATTCGGTGATAATTGCAAGGGGAGATGTAAAGAGTGTGCCCCTTACAAAGGACATAAATTTCATTGAGGCCATGGAAAAGGCCGTAAAGGAGATCTGGCCTAAACCTAAAGTCCTTATGATCTCATTCCCACACAATCCCACAACAAGCGTTGTTGACCTAAACTTCTTCAAAGAGATTTACGAGTTTGCTAGGGATTTTGGACTCATTGTCGTGCACGATTTTGCATATGCAGACCTATGCTTTGACGGATACAGAGCGCCGAGCTTTCTTGAGGTACCAGGGGCAAAGGAGATTGGAGTTGAATTTTTCTCACTCTCTAAGAGCTACAATATGCCTGGATGGCGCGTTGGATTTATGGTAGGGAATTCAAAGATAATATCGGCTCTCGGGAGGATTAAAAGCTATCTTGACTACGGGATTTTTCAGCCCATTCAAATAGCCGCAATCTCGGCTCTAAACGGTCCTCAGGAATACGTAGACCAGATAAGGGAAATTTATAGGTCAAGGAGGGATAAACTCATAGAAGGGCTTTTACGTGCCGGTTGGGAGATTCCAAAACCCAAGGGGACGATGTTTGTCTGGGCCGAGATTCCAGATAGGTTTAAAGATATGGGTTCCCTTGAATTTTCAAAACTCCTTATTGAAAAGGCAAAGGTTGCGGTATCGCCCGGGATCGGATTTGGAAGCTATGGCGAGGGATACGTAAGGCTTGCGCTTGTTGAAAACGAACAGAGAATAATGCAGGCAGTAAGAGGAATAAGAAGATTTTTGCATAGCTATTAGTAAGAGAAAGTCGTCCACCCTAATAATCGAAATTAAAGAATACATCGCCTCCTTGATCAACTTGTCCTACTGTGCTTTCCAGTGTTAGAAAATCGAATAGTCTATATTCAACCCGGACCTTATTTGTGAGATTCTGTGTGGTAGTAGATAGGTAAGGGGTCGAGACTGTATCTGCAGAACTACGCTCATAAGCGATATATAATTTATCAGTTAGATATTTACCCACCTCAATTTGAGCATCTTGAAGCCCTTTTTCTCCACCCGTTATACTAACCACATCTAGTCGAAATCTTTCTCCTACAATGTCTTTGAGTTTACCCGCTGCCATAAGTGCTCCTACCTCTGCAGCCTTTGATTGAAGATTAGTTCTCTGACCTGCGCCAATCTTATCTGAAGAGGTTCCAAAAGCCAGGTAGGAAAATATATCTGTCTGTTCCATCGGCGGATCGCTCGAGAGCCTTACATTAGGCTTCTCAACCGTCCCACTTACATTTACAAATATTTTCTTGTCTGAGATCTTATACAAAGCTATAACATCAAGAAATGGATTAATTTCAGGTACTCCCCGAAAACTCACCCTCCCCTGTTCAATCCTAAAGAGTTTTCCAAAAAACTCATATGTTCCTCTTACTGTCTCAATATTTCCAATGAGTATTACTGGCTCACCATATTTTTTCATAACCCCGAGCCTTCCTTTAACCTCAACATTTGCCCCTCTTCCTTTAGCCCATGCATTCCCCGGTATAAATACACTTAGATTCATCCCTACTTTGTCCCTGAAAAAGTCTGTTTGTTTGACCTCATTGATTATAAACTGCTGTGGTTCTTTTTCTTTTCTCTCATCCACGAACTTTATGTCCTCTACCTGCTTTTCAGGTTCTTCAGGGATTCTGATACGAGCCCTCTTTATCCTAATGTCGCCACTTATATTGATTTTTCCGTTGTTCCCCTTAATTCCCAAATCGCCGTTCACATTTGCTGTAACCTGTTTAAGATTCACCACGAAATCATCCAATCTGCCGCTTAGGTCGTATGAGAGTTCACGGAGATTAAAATCCCCCTGAAGAGTTGCTCTCCCTCCATCAGTTTGAATCCCAAGTGCTCTAAGAATCCCCCTTTCTCCCTCCATTTCAATGAGTCCCGATGGCACCTTAATCTCATTTCTCAGCGATTGGATCTTTAAAGATATATTTTGAAGCACTATCTGTCCGTTGACCTTGGGGCTTTTTACACTTCCAGAAGCCCTAAGATCAAGTATAGCCTTTCCATGAATCTCCCTTATCTCTTCGTTTAACCTTGCAAGCGGGCTGACATCAATACCATTTGATTTTAGAGAGAGATTAAAAGTCGCGTCTTTTATATTGTCCTGCACCTTTTTAAGGTTGAGGTCTATACTTGCTCTACCTAATAAAGATAAAACCTCGTGGGCGTTTTCCACAGCGGTAAAATCAATATTGATATTCTTATTTGAATAGGAAAGGCTTAAACTCGAATTATCGGTTGTAAAATCCATAAACCCCAGACCCTCAGTGCTGAGGATCATCTTTATATTTGGCTGCCCTAGTGTACCCTGAAAGTTGACGCTTCCTGAAGCAATTCCCCGCACCGGAGTTTTAAGCCCAAGCGCCTGTGATATATCAATAAGATTTATTCTCTTTAACCCCAAAGAGGCGTTTATGATACCATTGAAATTCACATCTACGTCGCCTACAATGAAATTACTTCCATAATAAAGGTTGAGTGACTTAACAGTGACTCTATCCGGAGAAACTGTCAGGTCTATAATGTCTCTATTTTGTAGAGTTCTATTTTCAAGATTAAGCTTAACCTTACTGAGTCTTATACTCTTTTCCCGTCCTCTAAGATCAGCCAACCTCAACTTAATTTCATAGCTTCTTTGTGGATCTTCTACAATGAAAAAGTCTCCCCTTATTCCTTTATCCTCATTTCTCG
Source organism: uncultured Spirochaetia bacterium (assembly GCA_964389705.1). Taxonomy (GTDB): domain Bacteria; phylum Desulfobacterota_D; class UBA1144; order Nemesobacterales; family CSP1-2; genus PSLL01. The sequence goes on along the minus strand of CAYMEO010000006.1, from coordinate 10,480 downwards.
CTTCAAGGTCAATACTCTTTATTTCTCTCTCCTGAAATCTGACCCCATTGAGACTCCCCTTTAGCTGAAATTTCGGGTTTTCTAGATTAACAACAGCATCTCCGTTTAGGTTAATTGACTTGACCTGTAGGTCCTTTTTATATTCGAAATCCGAAACCGTGGCTGAGAATGTGGTTTGAGGGCTTTCGATTTCCCATCGAGCCCTTCCTGTTGCATGAAGGGAACCCTTGAGATCAAGCCCCGGAGAGAATTTTGATAATAAACCCAGATTATTAACCTCAGTCTCATAACTAAAATCCATTCTATTTTCTTCTCCTGCTGCCTTCAGTCTGAAAGAATCAGAAATTAGAGAAAGGGATTTTATAGCCAGGATCTTTCTATTATACGAGGCATCTATTTCTCCTCCAGTGAGATTTATATCAAAGATACTTGATGGGAGAATCTCTCCATTGAGAGTTACCGTTAATCCTTCCAAATTGCCACTTAAAGGCACAGAGCCTTTAAAACGGAGATTAGAGTTTAGATTACCTACATATCTCTTGTCTCCTATTATCGGAAATAAGTTGACCCTACTTAGATTTGAAATAAGATCGAATCTTGCATTTGATCTTGTAGCTTCTACAACCCCCTTTAATTTAATCTCGCCTATTTTCCCTTTCTGCCAGAATTCATTTACGTTTATCTTAGCTTCCAAATCCTCAGTCTTTCTCCAACTACCATCTATACCCAAATCCACATTTACAATTCCAATACTGGGCTGGTTCTTTATAATCTCTGGAATCTTAGAAAAATTGAGATTTTTGAGTAAAAGCCTAAGATTAAAATTGTTTATTCCACTTTTCTTAATCAGGTATTGCAGATTAGCGCTTCCCCTAAACGATGCCTCCCCAAAATCTGTTTTAACTGCTCCGCCTTGTATTTCTACATTAACCCCATCTATCTTGATCCTATCTATTGATCCTTCAATCCTTTTACCCATTATCTGTGAATCGGGTAGGTTAATTCTTACCTCCGCCTTCATATTCTCCGGATTTTTATACTGTCCTGAACCCCGCGCTTCCGCGTTTAAAATACCCTTTTCCACACTGAAACCGTATGCGGCGGCTTTGAATTTGAATTTAGGCTCCATAAAATTGTTAACCTCTCCATCGAATTTAACCCTCGCTCCGTTAACACCGGCATTTAAATCCTTGACCTGTACCTTATTCCCCATATAGAGGACATTTGTCGAAAGCCCCTCTATATTGAGGTTTTGTGGAGATACGTAGAGATTTGCCTTTCTCAGGTTAAGATCAATCTTTCTGATTATATCAAACATCTGGATTGATGAGTTCATATACGGAATCTCTATTCTGAAAGTCTCTTTTTTCTCTCTATCTTCTACAGTGACTCTCGCATTTGTAACGAGAAGGTTTTTAATAAAAAGGTTCCAACTAGGAAGTTGGCCTTTATCTTCTCCCTTTTTACTTCCTTCTCCACCGACCTTGTTTACGTTCCAAACCCCGTTTTCATCATGTGTGAGATATACACTCAAGCCCCTGAGTGAAATATCCTTTATTGGAATCACTTTACTCAGGATCGCATAAACATCAAGTATAGAGAGAAGGGAATACCTAGCCGAAACTTCATCTACATGTATGAAGGGCTCCCCTTGAATTTTTAATGAAACGTCTTTTAGACTAACGCCGTGTATAAAATCACCTTCTATCTTTCCTATTGTAAAGTCTTGTCCCTCAGTGCTGCTTACCGATTTCTCTACAATATTCTTTATAGTGCTTCCAAAGTAGTTTGTCTGTATGAGGACAAAAATTGACACAATTAATGCGACTAAAACAAAAAATAAAATTCCAACCGTCTTTATAACCTTAGACATAATTCATCAACCTAGGTTCTGTTTATCTTCATGAATATTAGAAGGCCTGGCCTATGCTGAACCAAAACTGAATCCTTCTAATTCCGGGCTCAGGATTAAGTGCGTATCCAACATCTGCTCTTATTGGCCCTATTAAAGTATTATACCTCAGTCCCACTCCCGGGGCGTACTTGAGTTCTCCTAATTTATAATCAAACGCCTTTGAATAAACATTTCCATAGTCGAAGAATACCACACCGCCAAAGTCCTTATATATAGGAAATCTAGCCTCAAAGCTCCCCTCAAGAAGAGAATTGCCTCCAATCGGATCACCGCTCTTATCAAGAGGGCCTAGTCTCTGAAACGGAAATCCCCTTACGCTTGTACTACCGCCAGCAAAAAACCTTTTAAAGATCGGAACATCAAATGTGCCTGTCCTACCAAACGGCTCTATAACCCCCACAAGGATACGGGATGCAAAAACAACATTTAAGAGCTTCTTATAACCGCTAAGCCCAAGGGTACCCTTTATATAATTCACATCCGATCCCAGAGATTTAAAAGAAGGCTCAAGACTAAACGTAGCTACAGTGCCGTGCGTAGGATTGAGTATATTATCCGTAGTATTTCTCTCTATTCCAGAGTTAAAAAAGGTCAAAAAGAAATTGCCTCGCGGCACGGTAAAGTCAGAAATCTCGCCGGGCACCCCGCTAAGACGTGTCAGCTGAATGTTGAATGAGCCAAAGGCACTAAAAACTCCCTCAAACCTCTTTCTCACTCCGGTTGTGGTAAGAAATGTCAAATCGCTAAAGGCCGGCAGAGTATCCCTTATAAAATTGAGATTCCAAAAAAGCTCGGAGGCCTTCCCAATTATATATGGCTGAATAACACCTGTCTGTACCCTCTGTGTAAGGAATGAGGCCTTGGCTGTAACCTCAAGCCTTCTTCCACCGCCAAAGAGGTTCCTCTGAGTCAAAAAAACTTGACCTCTAAGCAGGTCTTCTGTGCCAAATCCCACTCCGATCTTTACCGTTCCCGACTTTCTCTCTTTTACCCTTATTGTTAAATTCGCAATCTTTCGCTCTTCATCGAAATTCGTATCAATTAAAACGGACCTAAAGAGATCAAGCTGAAAAATTCTTGCCTGTGTATCATTGATCTTTCTTGTGGAATAGAGATCTCCCTTTTTGAATATCACTTCACGTTTGATTATATTTGTCTCTATTTTTTCATTCCCTTCTATCCTTACAGAGCCAAATCTGTAGAGCAAACCCGGATTTACTTTGAAGCTCACCTTTGCCCATTTTTCTTCTCTATTTACAAGCGCCTGCCCCTCAATATCTGACTTGGGATAACCGCTATCCGCGAGGATATTTGCGATTATACCTTTAGTCGCTTGATAATCTGTTGGGGAGAAGTTTCTATTAACTTTGAGGGGTATCGAGTCAAGTATTTTTTTTCTTATATCTTTACTCAATTCTCCTTGTATATCTATATTTAAATCCTTCAAAATAACGGGCTTCCCCTCTTTAATCTCAATAGTAACCTCCGCTCTATTTTTTTCTCTATCATATTTGATTTTGTAATTCGCCTCAGCATCGTAGTATCCGTGATCTGCATAGAGCCTTTGGATTCTAATCATATCCTCTTTTAGTACCTCTTCATCAAGCTCTGGCTTTTTTGCAAATGGGTTAAGCGAAGGGAATTCTGTGGCTATCCTTCCTTTTATCTCCTTCAATGAAACAGCCTTTGCACCCTTTACTTTCATCTTTGATATTCTGATCCTTGTTTGTTCAGTCTCCCCCAGAACTGAATTTACAAAAAAGAAGACAGTAATGGAAAAAATTAAAAAAAAATAAACCACCCGTAACCCTAATGACCAAAAAGTCAAATTTTTCTCCTTTATATTTAAAATTATACCAACTGCAATCTACAAAATGTGTAATTTTATTATGAGATCGAGATACTAGAAAGATAACAAATTAAGATTATATGAATTTTAAAATTAATCTCAATTCTCCAAAGAAGATTTTCCCGCATCTTGTCTAATTTTACCTCAAAGCCAATTGCAAAAATTTCTTCTGAATTTCCGTTGACATCTCATTCGATTTGTGATAAAAAAAAGAGCCAATGTTTTTTAAAGATCCTAGCCAATTCTCTGTAATAGCTCTGGTAATCCTGGTCTTAAATGGATGTGCAGCTACTAATGTCCATAAATCCAATTCTTCTCTAAAGGGCATGAGCCTATATAATGTGGATGAGGGATCAGACTTAGATAAACAACAGAAGTCAGCTTCGATGTCTAGCAAGGGTGGACTTCTTGCCAAGGAGTCATCGAGATTCTTTCTTATGGAACCCGATTCTCAAACCTGGAAAGCCTACTACTACTTCTTCCTCCTTAGAAAGAGGATTTTTGAAGATCTGCCTGGAATCGTTCCTGAAAGTGAACATGATATACCAATAGTCTTAAATGACAGGGTTCAAAACTTTATTAGATACTTTCAAACCGAAGGACGCGACATATTTAGCGAATGGCTTTCCCGCTCGGGGAAATACATACCCATGATGAAGGAGATCTTAGAGACTAAGAGTATGCCTCCTGATTTGGTTTATCTAGCTATGATTGAAAGCGGATTCAATATGCGCGCCAGATCAAATAAAGGGGCAGTTGGTCCCTGGCAGTTTATTGAATCTACTGCCAGGCGGTATGGACTTAGAGTTGACTCATGGGTTGATGAAAGGATGGATGCACAAAAATCCACCGAAGCGGCTGCAAATTATCTCCGTGATCTTTACGATATGTTCGAATCCTGGGATCTTGCTGCCGCCGGATACAACGCAGGCGAAGACAAAGTAAGATCAGCTATAGATAGATTTAAGATTTCAGATTTTTGGGAGATATCCGAATATACACTCCCCGAAGAGACTAGGGACTATGTGCCAAAGCTCATTGCGGCACTCATAATTGCCAAGAATCCAGAAAAATACGGATTTACTCAAATTCAATATCAGAAGCCTGAGCCTTTTGAAAAGGCAGCCGTTCCGGCGCAACGGAGCTTAAGAGACATATCAAGAATATCGGGGATCAAGTATGAGCGATTAAGCGAGCTTAATCCAAGCCTCATAAAGGGCTTTACCCCTCCGGGCGACGCCTATGAGATAAACGTCCCAGTAGGATACAAAGCAATTGTAGAGGCAAAATATGATGAAATTGCCTCCTCAGGGGAAGCACCTGCTAAGACAGCCAAAGCCAAATCAGCAAGATATAGGGTCAGATACAATGATACGATTCGCAGAACCACAACTAAAAATAACTCACAGAATTCCAAGATAGCAAAAACAGTCACTCATAATGGCTCAGTGCATTTCTCATCAAAACCCAATCAAAAATCGGATACAAAGAGCCTTGTCAGCTACCGCGTGAGAAAGGGTGATACAATTTGGGATATAGCAACTAAATATGATGTCTCTGTCTCAGATATAAAAAGGTGGAATAAGCTTAAATCAAGCAAACTATCTGCTGGCAATAGATTAAAAATATATGTAGAATAATTGTCACCCTGACCGATTTATTTTAAATCTATCTCCTCGTGAACTCGTTGAACTTCTTTTCTCCAGGTAGGATTTACTTTAAATCTTGACTCATAATGAAATGAAAGGCAATAACTATGAAAGGCTCAGGCAGAGTTATTTGCAGAAAAGGGAGCTAATCAAATCCCGGCTCCAGGAATTCAAAGGCGTATTTGAGAAAGGCGATGACAGGAGAATTTTTGAAGAGCTTGTCTTCTGCATCCTTACTGCGGGAGCAAGCGCAAAGATGGGACTAAAGTCAGTAGATGCCATAAGAGACATTCTCATAGAAGGCAGTGAAAAGGAGATTTACAACAGACTCCAGCACACCCATATGTATCCTGGGAGGGCAAAATACATAGTGCATACCAGAGAATATCTAAAGAGGGATTATGATTTCAAATTAAAGGAATTGATTTCATCTTTTCAAGATCCAATAGAAAGAAGGGATTTTTTTGCCACGAATAAGGACATAAAGGGACTGGGATATAAAGAAGCGAGCCACTTTTTAAGAAACATCGGTTTTTCAGGATACGCAATACTCGACAAACATATACTACGCTCTCTTCATGAATTCGGCATAATAGATAATCCAAAACCCCCGTCCACAAAGAGGAAATACATAGAAATAGAAAACAGGTTAAAAGGGCTTGCAAAAGAAATAGGAATTGATTTTGATGAACTCGACCTTCTTCTGTGGAGTGAGAAAACGGGAGAGATATTAAAGTAGGCATAGGGTCTTGCCATTTGCGTAATGAGAAAAACAAGTCACCCGCTCGATAAAGGTATCCCCATAAACACCTCAGCGTATTTCATATTTGTAACCCCGGATGTACTATGGAAAACTGCTCTATATCTGTTGAGCCCTCTTATTCCCTGGGTGTAGTTCTTATATTCAACCTGGCTCTTATGGGCATCTATAGCAGCCGTTTTTACATTAATATATGCCGAAATGTCCTCAATCCAGTCGTATTTCCAAAATGGGGTCCAGACCTCATAACACCATATCCTTAGCGGTGGAAGCAATTTATCTCTGTGCATCTCTTCCATCACTTCCATAATGAGCTTTGATACTGTTCGGTGAGTAGGATGTTTATCTATTTTCGGATGAGTTATAAATAGCTCATTCGGTCCAAATTGGTCAGTAATATCACGTAACCTCCTCCTTAGCTCTTTCTGGTTCTCAGGACTTTTTACATCCCGAAGGCCCAGGAGAATCAGATCCTCTATTCCAAGAATTCGGGCGGCATTTTGAGCCTCCATTTTTCTGATTTGAGCCATTTCATCTTCACTATAGTTGCCCGTGCTTCTTCTGCCATCCGTAACTACAAGCGAAATGACATTAAACTCCTGAGTTATGAATTTTGCCACCGTTCCGCCCATCCCAATCTCCATGTCATCCGGATGAGGAGAGATTATTAAGATGTTTTTCTTACTCATAAACTATTCTCCTTGACAATCCCTCTTTATCAACATAATTTAACATAGTTGAGATGACAACAGAATACGAACCCGTAATTGGTCTTGAGGTTCACGCACAGCTTCTAACAGAATCTAAGATATTCTGTTCATGCTCTGCAAAGTTCGGAGGGAAACCAAATACACAGGTCTGTCCAATCTGCTTGGGAATGCCGGGGATACTCCCCGTACTGAATAAAAAGGCGCTTGAATTTGCAATTCGTGCCGCACTTGCCTTAAACTGCCAAATCTCACATACCTCAAGGTTTGCTCGCAAGAACTATTTCTACCCTGACCTACCAAAGGGATATCAGATTTCCCAGTATGAAGAACCCCTCTCTACCAATGGATGGCTTGAGATCGAATTAAACGGCTCAACAAAGAGGATTAGGATAAAGAGAATTCACCTTGAAGAAGATGCGGGAAAACTGATCCATGAATACTCACGGGATTCAAGCTATGTAGACCTTAATCGAGCGGGCGTGCCGCTTATTGAGATTGTAAGCGAACCAGATATTGCCAGCCCTGAAGAGGCAGTTACATACCTTAAGAAGCTCCGATCAATTCTCATATACATAGGCGTCTGTGACGGAAACATGGAAGAGGGTAGCCTAAGATGCGATGCAAACGTTTCGGTTCGCCCCAAGGGGAAAGAGGAACTCGGAACTAAAGCCGAGATAAAGAACTTAAACTCTTTTAGATTCATTCAGAGGGCACTTGAATATGAGATTAGAAGACAGGTCTCAACTATAGAGAGCGGCAAGAGAATCGTTCAGGAGACTAGACTATTTGATTCTGCCCGGGGCGTTACATTCCCCATGCGCTCAAAAGAAGAGGCCCACGACTACAGGTATTTTCCAGACCCAGACCTCCTTCCAATTGTTGTGGACGAGGATTGGATTCAAGAAATTAGGAATTCTCTTCCTGAGCTTCCCAATGCAAGAAAAAACAGATTCGTAGATGAATATAAAATTCCCCCTTATGACGCCGATATTCTTACAGCATCAAAGGAGATCGCAGATTATTTTGAAGAGTGCTTAAAATACTACGATAAGCCCAAGACATTGAGCAACTGGATAATGACCGAGGTAATGCGAGAGTTAAAAGGTGAAGAGGGAATTAGGGAGTTTCCGATTACCCCGGAAAAACTCTCCGAGCTTCTCAGACTTATAGATGACGGTATCATAAGCGGAAAGATAGGAAAAGACGTTTTTATTGAAATGGTATCAACGGGAAAAAGGGCTGGCGAGATCATTGCTGAGAAGAATATAAAGCAAATAAGCGACATATCCCAGATTGAGGCAATAATCTCCGAGATCATTCAAAAAAATCCGGATGAAGCATCAAGATATAGAGCAGGGCAGGAAAAGCTCCTTGGATTCTTTGTCGGTGAGACTATGAAAGCCACTCAGGGAAAGGCAAATCCCAAGCTGGTGAATGAAATCTTAAGGAAGAAACTCAAGGAAATCTAAACATCAATCATAATTTGACTGCACAAATTCACAGCTTTTATTGCAATTGCACTAGCTTAGGGAGGACATCAGCATCAGGCCGCGAGTCTTTGATTCTCACTGTCCAGAGCCTCGGTATGTAGCCTTTTAATCTCATTCATAATGCGATCTCTCACATAGAAGACCCTTTCAGGTGAAGGATGCCTCTCCTTCTCAAATTCAAGCGGAGCTCCGAACTTAAGCCTGACCTTAGCCGGCCTTATAATCTTTGTCTTTCTGCGAAGAGCCTCGAATGTGCCACTTATCCCCACTGGAATCACAGGACAGCCCGTTGCAAGGGCTATTACTGCCACGCCTTCTTTCGCCTCTCCTATCGTTCCATCTCTTGATCTCTGTCCTTCGGGAAATATTCCAAATAGGCTTCCCTGCCTGAGAACCCTTATTGTTTTTAGGAGAGCAGCTCTGTCGTTTTCATCCCTTTTTACAGGTATGCAGTTTACAAGATCACACATCATTCGAAATGCCCGATTTGAGTTATAAACGTCGGCGGCAGCAAGAAACACCACGGGTCTCCGTCTCTCGTATATGGATACGGCATTTATAAGCAGGCCATCGAGGTGGGAGAAATGGTTCGCGGCAATGATTGCTGCCCCCTTCTCAGGAATATTGTGAGCATCGATATACTCGGCTCCGAGATAGCCCTTAAAAAACAGATTAACAAAAACCGATATCCAGTAGTTTCTGTGAGAAGGCTTAAGCTCTCTATATGGATAGATGCCCGGATTTAAAATGTCCCTGCATACATTCCCTACAACCTGCGCCATTAAACCTAATCTATTCATCTCCTGTAATTTCCCATTTTCGAGGATAAAAATCAAGAGGGTTACGTTGTACTCAGGCGAGAGATCAGGTTTCTAAGATACATAAGGCCTAAGCTCTCAATTGAGTTTCGCAACTCAATCCACTTTTCTTTAGGGATTGTGAGAAAGACCTTAACTATCTCCGGATCAAACTGAGAGCCAGAGGCGTTCACTATTCTTTGCCTAGCTTCATCAAATGAAACCGCTTTACGGTATATCCTGTTGTTTGTTAGGGCATCCATCGCATCTACAATCGAGAATATCCTAGCCCCAAGCGGAATCTCTTCGCCACGAAGCCCATATGGATAGCCGCCCCCATCGTAGTGTTCGTGATGGGTAAGCACTATCTTTGCCGACCCTTCAAGGAAATGGATTTTTCTTAGAAGCTCATACCCAAAAATCGGATGCTTTTTCATTATCTTCCATTCCTCTTCAGTCAGTTCACCGGGCTTGAGGAGAATACTGTCGGGGACACCGATTTTCCCTATATCGTGTAGGAGTGCACCCCTTGCTACAATAATCAGATCCGAACCAACCAAACCCATCTGCCTTGCAAGCGTAAGGGCATATTCGGTTACCCTGTATGAATGGTAGCCAGTTTCATGCTCTCTTGAATCAAGCGCCGAGATCATAGCCTCAAGTGTATCGGCATAGAGGCTCAGCAATTCCTGTGTTTGCTCAACCACCTTTTTCTCAAGGTTTCTTTGGTAGTCCCTGTTTTGTCTTATTAATTTTGATCTCTCAATCGCGCGCCTTATTACGGTTTCAACCTCGTTAATATCAAAGGGTTTAAATACATAGTCATAAGCTCCCTCTTTAAGGGCAATTCTCACATCATTGATTTCTCTTGATGCAGAAATCATTACCACTGAGATATCGGGAGAATAGGTTTTAATATATTTGAGGGTCTCAATTCCGTTTAGCTTGGGCATTCTGATGTCGAGTAGTGCAACATCGTAATTACTACCTTCATGGATCCTTTTTATACATTCAAGCCCGTCCTCCAGGCCCTCACATCTATAACCCAAATCCTCTAATGTATCTATAAGCAGCCTTCTTATGGGTTCTTCATCATCCACTATTAGTATCTTTTCTCTCTCGCTCACATTACACCCCTCATTTAGTAATGCCACTGCAAAATAAGGAATATCTGCGCGTTTATATAACAGTCCACCTTATAACCGCTCAATTTATGGAATTGTTTAATCAAAATAATATCTTCTCAAAGCAAAAACCATTGGATGTTATTTTACACCCAATGACCTCGAGAAAGCAACAATTTGCTTGGC
>CAYMEO010000005.1:0-51217 GCA_964389705.1 uncultured Spirochaetia bacterium | reverse complement strand
CATTCCTGAAGCGGCTCTATCTGTATTGTTTTTTAAAGCAATACAATTACACTTTAACTAGATTTATTGACAACTATTTTCTTTCAGATAGGATTTTAGCCTTGCTATGTCGCTTCTAAGAATCCTTACTTATCCGGACCCAAGGCTCAGAAAGAGGTCTGCTCCTGTAGAGAAGATAGATAAAGAGATTGAGAGGCTCTTTGATGATATGATTGAGACGATGTATAAGGCTCCGGGAGTAGGACTTGCTGCACCTCAAGTCGGTGTGAATCTAAGGGTGATTGTAATTGATGTTTCCGTAAGGCAAGAGGGCACGCCAGGGCTTATACAGCTTATAAATCCTGAGATTATTTCATCCGAAGGCAATCAGGTAGAAGAAGAGGGCTGCTTAAGCATCCCCGGGTTTTCAAGCGAGGTCAGGAGAAAGGCAACCGTCAGGGTTCGGGGACTCGATCGAGGCGGAAAGCCTATTGAGATAGAGGGAAGCGGACTCCTTGCCCGCGCCTTTCAGCATGAAATAGACCATATAGATGGGATTCTTTATATAGACAGGCTAAACAGGTTAAAAAGGGAATTAATGAAGAAAAGGATAGAGAAGGCACTCAGGAGAGAAGAAGGCTAAGCGGCTTTCTGGATCCTTCCGGATTTAATACAGTTTGTGCAAACTCTGATTCTTCTTACCTCTCCACTCTGAAGGCGTGCCTTAACCCTTCTGAGGTTGATATTCCATCGTCTTTTTGTCTTATTATTTGCGTGGCTTACGTTGTGTCCGTAAACGGGCTTTTTCCCACATATTGTGCAAATCTGAGCCATTGAAGAATCCTTTCCTTTATATTAGATAAAAAAACTATACCTATTGGGACAGGCTGTTGCAAGTTAGAAAAATCCTTCTAATATTCTAGGAGTAGTCCCAAAACTGGTTTGTCATGTTGAGCGTGGCGAAGCATCTGACACTGTAAAAGATGGGATTCTTCAGTCGCCTTGCTCCTTCACGATTATAACTGGAATGTGAGATAGCTTCTATATTCACACCACTTCCTCCTGATAACCTTCCGCCGCTCTGAAAATGACCTTGAATAAGTCCGTCGTAGAAATAATGCCTACCAATTTTCTTCCTTCCATCACGGGAAGATAGCGAACGTTCTCTTCATACATGATTCGTGCCAGCTCATCAACACTGTCGTTGCTCTGTGCGCATTGAACACTCTCTGTCATAACATCTCGGATCTTTGTTTTCTCAGGATCTCTTCCCTCTGCCACTACGCGAGTGAGAAGGTCTCCTTGAGTAAATATCCCGAAGGTCGGTTTTGGAGTTTGAACTATAAGCGCTCCTACGTTGTGTTTTGCCATGATCTGTGCTGCTTCCTTTACAGATGTATTTTCATCAACTGAGAGGACATCTTTAGTCATAATCTCATGTGCCTTCATGACTCTCTAACACCTCCTTCCAAATGTAGATTTCGGATTACATATAGTGAGAAATCCAAATTTCTATTACCCTATAATAACCTATATTTTTATTTCTTGGAACAGGGATAATATAATATTTGGAATAATCATGGATTAATTAGCCGCAATTGGCACGAATATATACGGACGGAAGAGTACATCAAACAGTAAAAGAGAATGTGTGAGAAAACTCAAGTCTCTATATCCTGTATTCGGGGCTAAAAATTTGTTTTAAATGTCAATTCGATCAGTGCTTGTGCTTCCCTTTCTCTTTTCCCAAATATTTCTCCGGATTCTTGTCAAAAGCGATTTTGCATCCCTTAGCGCAGAAATGGTATTTTTTCCCCTTATACTCGGATGTTGCTGCCGCCTTCTTTTCATCTACGTCCATGTTGCATACGGGGTCTTTTGCCATTTGAGATACCTCCTTAACCTTTTTCAAGATGGATGTTTTAAAGTTTAACCGATTAATAATCGAAATGGAGCGCTCTACATCTATTTTTTGTTCAGTTTATTTACGGGAACACTCAGTTTATACTATCCTTTAGAGATATGTCGTAAGAGTTCTCTATGAAGCTTATTGCTATAGAGATCTTGTGGTGTTGCAAAAGGAGGAAAGGTCAAATGAAAGAACAACTTGTATCTTTATTGGTATCGAAAGTAGGTTTAGATCAACAAAAGGCTGAGCAGGCGGTTGATGCAGTTCTTGAGTACATCAAAAATAACCCTCAGCAAGTTACGTCCCTTCTCGAAAAGGCAGGCTTAGGCGGCATGGCTGGCAAGCTCGGCGGTTTGCTTGACAAGTAAGCCATTTAGTAGATGTGCGCTGATGCCCATTGCGGTAATATTGATTAGCACGAGATGGCGACTGATATTCTTGTATCTATGAAAATTCCGTTTTTACCTAGTGGTGGCTACCTAGTCTTTCATCAATGGGTTCCATTGAATAATAAGGATGACGCTCTGCTCACAAATCGGGATAACATGACCGTTAAACTGTGGTGCGACTTAAATTGTTGTCCCCAACTTAGGGAAGCTGATTTGCCTATAATAAATCGGCTTATCAGTATAGTTGTTGATAAAGTCTATATTGATCTTGAAATTCAAGGAATATCAGATGAACTAGCAGGATTTATCTATGAGGAAAAAGAGCGCCGCGGATTAGGGCTAGAAAAAAATCCAGATGAGCGTTATAAGCGACTCAGGCGGGAGTACTCCGAATTAGGGCAACAGGTATTACAAGCTGCTTTGGACGCGTTCAATCGGTTGATTTCCTACGCTCGAATAAAAGGCCAGTATTGGCTTGAACCACGCTCGATAGACTTCAATCGAATGACTTCTGACTTTATCGAGTTTGACGCGAAGGTCAAAACTGAGGGTCGCGAATGGATTCCTTGGTTTCCCGCGTTATCTAGTCTAATTAAACTGCGTTCCGAAGATCCCAAGAGATTCATTACACAAGAAGATTGGTCGGAAGTATCCAAATTCTTAAAAGAGAAGAGTCGCCCCGATCTAGTGTTGGAACTTCTGGCGAACTCTGAAGCACTTGCAAGTAAAGGATATAGGAGAAATGCAATTATTGAAGCAGTTACGGCGCTTGAGATAGCCATTTCAAACTTTGCAGAATCACCGAAAATTGATAAACTGATTGAGACAAAGCTAGTCAATCGCATAGATACTGCGCATCTGAAACCTCAGATCGAACATTTGGGTCTCTCCGGAACCGTTCGTTATCTATTACCATTGCTGTTTGAAGAGCGGATATTATTAACAGAATTAATAAATCAATGCCAAAGTGCGATAAATATTCGAGGCAATATTGTTCATAATAAGCAGCGTGATGTTAAAGAGGAAACTCTCTTGCCACTGCTGAAAGCCATTCGCGAGGTTTGTGCTATTTTAGCTCAATTCACTGGTAATTAAATTGGTTCCCAACGAAGTGAGCCTGTCGAGATTGTTCAAGTTTTATTTTAAAGTCTAAATTTAACTACCTGCTTCTACAGGATGCAGTTCAGATGAGATTTCCCCTTTCGTAAATCCCAACTTCGTTTTAAACCTCTTCAATCTCAAACTGTTGGTTACAACGGATACGGAACTGAGTGCCATTGCGGCAGCGGCTAAGATTGGATTGAGCAGGATTCCAAAAAACGGATAGAGCACTCCGGCTGCCAGTGGAATAAGAAGAGCGTTATAGAGAAATGCCCAGAAGAAGTTCTGCTTTATCGTGCTTATTGTCTTTCTGCTCAGTTCTATTGCTGTAATCACGCCTCTTAAATCGTCTCCGATGAGGATTATATCTCCGGATTCAATTGCAATGTCTGTTCCGGCTCCGATTGCTATTCCTAAATCGGCTTGTGCAAGTGCAGGGGCATCGTTTATTCCATCTCCTACCATTGCCACTGTCTTTCCCTCCTCTTGGAGTCTCTTTATTTCATTTGCTTTGTCTTGAGGAGCCACTTCGGCAAAGACACGGTCAATGCCCAATTTCTTACCAATGGCTTCAGCCGTACGACGGTTGTCTCCCGTAATCATAATTACTTCTATACCGAGGTTTTTAATTGATTGAACCACTTCAAGAGAATAAGGCTTGAGTGTATCTGCAACTGCAATTATTCCTGCCGCTTTATTATCTATAGATACAAACACAGGGGTCTTGCCTTCGCCTGCGAGTTCCTCAGCCATGTTTTTGAGATGGCTCACATCAATTCCTTTACTGTTCATGAGTCTTACATTTCCTACCAATACCCTGTGTCCGTCTACCGTAGACTCGATTCCTTCCCCAGGTATAGCACTAAACCTTTCAGGGTCTTTTATATCGAGCCCCTTCTCTTTAGCATGTTTAACAATAGCCTCACTAAGTGGATGCTCGGAACTAGATTCCGCGCTTGCTGTAATCCTCAGAATTTCATCTTTAGAGAATTCACCGTTCGTTATTATACCTGTGACTTCGGGTTTTCCTTTCGTAAGTGTTCCCGTTTTATCAAATACAATCGCCTTTATCTTGTGTGCTGTCTCAAGAGCTTCGACGTTTTTTATTAGGATGCCGTTTTCTGCGCCTCTTCCGGTTCCGACCATGATTGCGGTGGGCGTTGCAAGTCCCAGTGCGCACGGGCAGGCGATAATAAGAACCGCAATGAAATTTAAGAAGGCATAAGTAAATGCAGGGGAGGGACCAAAGAAGTACCAGACTATAAAAGTAAGAACGGCTATCCCGATTACTACTGGAACAAAGTATGAAGCGATTATATCGGCGATCCTTTGAATTGGGGCTTTAGAGGTTTGAGCCTCTTCAACGAGTTTTATGATTTGAGAAAGCACAGTATCCTTTCCTACGCTTGTAGCCCTAAACTTAAATGAGCCGGTTCTATTAATCGTTGCGCCGATTACTTTATCGCCTACCTTCTTTTCTGATGGAATTGGCTCCCCAGTAATCATTGATTCATCAACAGTCGAGTAGCCTTCTTGTATAATTCCATCTACTGGGATCTTCTCGCCCGGGCGTACAACTACAATGTCTCCGACCCGAACCTCTTCCACAGGGATGTCCATTTCTTCTCCGTTTCTAATCACGCTTGCGGTCTTTGCTCCAAGGCTGATGAGTTTCTTTATGGCCTCATTTGTTTTACTCCTTGCTTTCAATTCAAGAAATCTTCCAAGGAGAATGAGAGAGATGATTATTGCCGATGTATCATAATAAGTAGCGGGTTCAATTCTGCCTCTTAGGAAGACACTGGGAAGGAAGGTTACAATAACGCTATAGAGATATGCAGCGCTTGTGCCTAATGCGATGAGGGTATTCATATCAGTGCGTCTGTGCTTTAAGGCAGACCATGCACCCTTATAGAACTCCCATCCTGCCCAGAACTGGACTGGGGTTGTAAGGATAAAAAGTGTAACCCAATTTTTAAGTATATTGGGCATCCACGGAAACCACTCATTCATACCTCCCATAAACACAATTAGGCTGACTGCGGCGCTGAATACGAGTCTGTTTCTCAGTGTCCTTATTTCTCTCTCATGAGCTTTTTTCCCCTCTTCTGCATCAAGCGGCTCATACCCGGATTCTCTGATTGCACGCCTGATGTCAGATAACGAAACCTTGTCTGGGATAAACTCCACTGCGGCCTTCTCAGTTCCGAAATTCACATTTGCAGAAACGACTCCTTCTATCCCTCGCAGAGTTGTCTCAATGGTTTCCACACACGATGCGCAGTGCATACCCCTTATAGGGATGGTCACTTTCTGAGTAACTACCTCATATCCTGTATCTCTTATTGCCTTGATGAGATCCTCCGTTTTTGCTATCTCCGTGTCGAAAGTTACAGATGCCTTTTCTATCCCGAAGTTTACACTCGCATCTAAGACCCCATCTATCTTTTTGATTTCGGACTCAATTGCAGCAGCGCATGAGGTGCAACTCATCCCGCTTATCGGTAGGTCTATTTTTTCAGTTTTCATTATTTATATCTCCTGATACAATAAAAACCTTATGTGTTTTCTTTCCCTTGAAGGAATTACTCATTTCGATCTTCCCTGTGTACGGCGGAGAAGGAGAGGCAATTCATGAATTGCCTCTACATCAATAATCAGATCTTCCCCGATGTCTCAAAAACATCGAGAAGCTCAGATATTATGCGCTCTCTATCGGTCTGTTTGTTTGACCTTATGGCGGTAGTGACACAACTCTCGAGGTGGCGCTTAAGAATGAGGGCGTTTACCTTATCCACCGCGCTCTTTACGGCGAGTGTCTGTTTTATAATATCTATGCAGTATTTATCCTCTTCTATCATCTTTTGAATCCCACGGATATGACCCTCTATGTTCTTTAGTCTTTTAATTATCTTTTCGTTATCTTCCATTTACTGCCTCCTCTTTTATCCCATCCCATATGGGAGGGGTATAGAATAAATATAATAGCTGCCTATTACTCTGTCAAGTCTATTTTAGTAGACAATCATGGCCTTTTTGCTTAGAATAAGTAATATTATGCCGTCTAAGCTTTCTGAGGGATTGGCTCCTTTTTATGTAATGGATGTTTTGGAGCGCGCTAAAGAGATTGAGTCTCAGGGCAAGAGCGTGGTTCATTTTGAAATTGGAGAGCCCGATATTCCCACAGCAGTTATTGTATGCGATGAGGCTATAGATGCTATCAGAAAAGGGGATACGAAATACACACACAGCCTAGGAATTTCGGAGCTAAGATACGCTATCGCTCAGGATTACAAGGAAAAGTACGGGGTAGATATTTCTCCCGATAGGGTTATTGTTACATCTGGTAGCTCTCCTGCTTTGTTTCTCTCAATGGTATCTCTTATTGAGCCGGGAGATGAGATTATAATTACAGACCCACACTATTCGTGCTATCCCCAGATTATAAAAATAGCGGGCGGTATACCGAAGCGGGTCAGAATATATGAAGAGGAAGGCTTTCAGATTAGCGTAGATAGAATTAAAAGGGCAATCTCACAGAGGACAAAGGCAATTGTAATAAACTCTCCATCAAATCCTACAGGAGTGGTTCTTGAGCCTCGTGTAATGAATGAAATATCTGAACTCGGTGTTTACGTGATCTCTGATGAGATATATCATGGGCTTGTTTATGAGGGAGATGCACATACGATTTATGAATTTACGGATAGAGCATTTTCGGTTAATGGATTCTCTAAGCTCTACTCAATGACTGGATGGAGACTCGGGTATCTTATTGCCCCTACTGATTTTATTCGTCCTATTCAGAAGATACAGCAAAACCTCTTTATATCACCAAATTCATTTGTGCAGAGGGCTGGAGTTGCGGCGCTCAAGGGTGCTAAATCAATGGCAAAAGAGATGGTTCAGATATTTAATCAAAGAAGAATGAAAATGATCGAGGGACTTAAAGACTTGGGGTTTGAGATTAATTGCGAGCCTAAAGGGGCATTCTATGTTTTTGTCAATTCAAGGAAATTAGGCGATAAATCTTATGAACTTGCATTTGACATACTTGAGAAATCCCTTGTTGCTGTAACCCCTGGGATTGATTTTGGATACGGAGGCGAGGGGTACCTTAGATTCTCTTACACAACATCCCTTGAGAACATAGATGAGGGAATCAGGAGATTGGGGAAATACGTTAAGGATAAAATATAAGAAGTGATGAATTTAATTTCCATAGACGAATTGGATATAAAAGAAAAAAGGGTCTTTATAAGGGTTGACTTCAATGTCCCAATTGTCAGTGGCCAAGTTGCAGACGATACAAAAATATTTGCTGCTCTACATACGATTGAATATGCGTCTAGAGGAAGGGCAAGAGTGATAATTGCCTCCCATCTTGGAAGGCCCGGTGGGAAACCGAGGCCCAAACTCACCCTTGAGCCTGTGGGCAGGAGGCTCTCAGAGATTCTCAAGCGTGAGATATTCTTCCCTGAAGATTGCATAGGGGATGTGGTAAAGAAGATCGCAGGAGACCTTGCTCCGGGCGGTATTATGCTTCTTGAGAATCTGAGGTTTCATAAGGGGGAGGAAGAAAACGACCCTAAGTTTGCAAAGAGACTTGCCCAGGTAGCCGATGTTTATGTAAATGAGGCGTTTTCTGTCTCTCACAGGTCTCATGCATCGGTTGTTGGCATATTGGATTTTATTGAGACAGCGTGTGTAGGGCTTGGTTTTAAAAATGAGATTAAAAATCTAACACCGCTTATTGAAAATCCTCAATATCCCTTTATAGCTATATTTGGTGGTCGGAGTGCAGAAGAGAAGATTCCGATTATGGAGAGACTCCTAGACAAGGTAGATGCAATTCTAGTCGGAGGAGCGGTATCTAATATCTTCCTCAAGGCTCTTGGGAAAGAGATAGGAAAATCTGTTGTAGATGATATTGCTTTATACAGCGCGTCAAGATTTATTTCCTCTGCGAGAGCGCGAGGCGTTAGAGTAGTTCTTCCTCAGGACTTTATAGCCATAAGGGGTGATTTAAGCAACTACTCTGCTCCATTTGCGACCCCTGCCGGGGTATTTTCTAAGGATGGAATGGCAGTAGACATTGGACCAAAAACGCGGGATGATTTTGCTCTGAGGCTCGCAAGGGCAAAGACCATATTTTGGAATGGGCCTCTTGGCATTTACGAGAACGAGGATTTTATAGAGGGAACAAAGGCAGTGGCTGAAGCCGTAGCAGCATCGGGTGCTTTTAGTGTGGCCTCAGGATGGGATACCGTTTTGGCGATTAAAAAAACGGGCTATTCATCGGGAATTACTTATCTCTCTACAGGTGGTAGGGCAAGTCTCGAATTTGTTGGAGAAAGGAGGCTCCCTGCACTTGAGGCCCTGGAGAAGAGGTTTAAATGAGAAAAAGGCTTATTGTTGGAAATTGGAAGATGAATATGTTGAGGCAAGAGGCGACAGATCTTGCCCGAAGGCTCTGTGAGACTATCAGTTCGAGTGGCGTAGACGTTGTAATAGCCCCCCCATATACATCACTCGATGCTGTATATAGGATAATTCGGGGCACCGACATAGACCTCGGCGCTCAGGATGTCTTCTGGGAGAACTCAGGAGCATTTACAGGTGAGATTTCTCCGTATATGCTTATTGACGTTGGCTGTAGGTGGGTAATTATTGGACATTCGGAAAGGAGAGGCATATTGGGTGAGACCGACGATATGGTATGCAAAAAGGTCATGGCCTCGCTCAGTTCGGGGCTTATTCCGATATTGTGTGTGGGCGAGACCCTTGAAGAGAGGGAAAATCGAAAGACGATGAGGGTGATAGAGAGCCAGATAGAAAACGGTCTTAGAGGCCTGAGTCTAGATAACCCCGATAAAATCACAATTGCCTATGAGCCTGTATGGGCAATTGGGACCGGAAGAAATGCCACGCCAGAAGAAGCCGAGGAGGTTCATGGGTTCATTCGAGAGAGGCTGAAGAGTAACTTTGGTAGAGTCGCAGATGGTGTGAGGATTCTATATGGTGGAAGTGTAACCCCGGCGAATATAAAAGATCTACTTTCCCCTCCCGATATAGACGGCGCATTGGTAGGTGGAGCAAGCCTCGAAGCCGACTCTTTCACAAAAATAGTTCAGTTAGCAGGAGAATAGGTCAATTGGGCATAATCATAATAGCCATAAAGGCGATTCATATCATCGTAAGTATCCTTCTTATCATTACGGTTCTCCTTCAGCCTGGGAAGGGCGACGACCTGGGAACTATATTTGGAGGGTCAAGTCAATCGATCTTTGGAGCAAGCGGTGCGGTTCCATTTCTTACTAAGGTCACACGGGTTCTCGCCGTTGTCTTTATAGTCACATCGCTCTCACTCGGATATTTCTCTGCAAAGGGCATAAGGTCTTCGGTAATAGAAGAATCTGGACCACCGACTAATCAGGAGTTGGTGGTTCCTCCTAAGAAGAACCAATCATCAATCCCTCCTATATCGCAAAGCTCCCCGAGTCCGAATATGGGACAGGGGTTAGTTCAGACACCAGAACCAAAATCTCAATCCGGGAAGGGGTCTAAATGAGGGATATGCATTTTACAAGATAAAACACCGGCATGCAGGGGTTAATTGTTGGGCATACTTGATTCTATATTTGGGAAGAGGAAAGAAGGAGAAACAAAAGGGCCTTTGGAACTTCGGGAGGTTGGTGATACTATCACTCTTTTCAACTCTGGCACTCAATTTTATGATAGCGGGGATTATGGAAGGGCTGAAGATGAATTTAGAAAACTCCTCAGACTAAACCCGGGACACAAAGAGGCATATTATTATCTGGGAAGGATTTATGAAAGTAGAGCACAGGACAACGAGGATTTTGAATCTATAGAAGAGGCGATGAATAATTATCAGGCGGCAATAAAGATAGACCCGGATTATATTGATGCACACATCCGACTGGGCGAACTTTACGTAAAGAGTGGTTTTTATGAAGGTGCAATGCGCCAGTTAGAGGAGGCTCTACGGATAGATCCCTATTCAGCAGAAGCACATGCCGCGATGGGAAATGCCTATTACACAATAGGCATGGGCAAGGAGATAAAGGTTGAACATCCGGCCGGTGTAGGGGCGACGAGTGATTTCAAGGGGGCTAAGGAGTGCTACAGAAGGGCTATAGAGGAATTTAATGAGGCAATAAGGCTTGCTCCCCATCTAGCCGACAAACTGCAGCCCCTGATCCAGAAGGCGAGTCAAAAGGCCAAATAATTATAGGCCCATTGCCATGCCCCACTATTATTCAAATATAATACAGTGGTGGATCTTATCTTCGGTATCGAATTATTAGTGTGTTTGCCTAAAATCGGTCCTCCTAAAGTTGTAATGGCTATTAGTTTATCAGACTATGAGACTTGCATGTTCACCGCTAGTTTGGTATAGTAGCTTTAAGTTTTAAGGAGGTAAAAATATGGCATACATTATTGCAGAACCCTGTATCGGTGTTAAGGATAGGGCTTGTGTTGATGCTTGTCCTGTGGATTGTATTTACGAGGGTGAAGATCAGCTTTTCATCCATCCGGATGAGTGTATAGACTGCGGTGCATGTGTTGATCCCTGTCCTGTAGATGCTATATATCACGAGGACGAACTTCCGGATAAATGGAAGAGCTTTATAGAGAAGAATAAGAACTTCTTTGTAGGTAAAAGCGGTCTTACTCCGGCACAACGCAAAGGATAACCTAATAGATTTCAACCGTCCCGGTATTTGATGGAACATTATATTAGATCTAAAATCGTCTCATTAGAAATTAGCAAAGGGGATATGTTTGAGGCATATCCCCTTTTTAGCTTATCATAGCCATAGAGAGCGCAGGATTTATAAGATTTCTCCATACTCTCAGATTTATGTCATTTGTGGCTATATAGTAAGGGGTTGAATATACTGAAAAAGGAAAAAGCGTTTTCTCAAGATGAAAGCTTAGATACCAAAAAGAAAAGATTAGAAGGCATAATATCAATCCTTCATGAGCAATATCCAAATTCTAAATGTCATCTTAATTACCAAAATCCATTGGAGCTTCTCATTGCAACGATTCTCTCCGCCCAGTGCACAGATGAAAGGGTCAATCGGGTGACGAGGGAGCTTTTTAAAAAGTACAAAACGGCTAAAGATTACGCCTCTGCGAATCAAGAAGAGTTGGAAAACGATATTCGCTCTACTGGGTTTTTTAGAAATAAGGCAAAGGCGATAATAGGCTGTTGTAAATCCCTTGTTGAGAATTATGGCGGCGAGGTTCCTAAATCAATGGAAGAGCTAATTCGGCTTGACGGAGTGGGAAGGAAAACAGCAAATGTCGTTTTGGGCAACGCCTTTGGGATTCCGGGAATAATTGTAGATACTCATGTAAAGAGGGTTGCTAGAAGGCTTGAACTCTCCTATGAGTCCGACCCGGATAAAATCGAAGCCGACCTTATGAATTTAGTTCCCGAGCATGAGTGGACATACTTCTCCAATGCCCTTAGCGACCATGGGCGTCTGATATGTCGGGCAAGAAAGCCCCTGTGCCCAAAATGTAAAATCAATCATCTCTGTCCTTCGGTTGAGTTGAGCGGTTAGGTATTGTTTTCCATTCTTTTAATTGCATTATTGCAGTTGGTTAGAAAGCTTCAAATCCGCATTCGTAGCGAATTTAGAAGCAAAATTCTGAAATTTGCTTAATCTAAAGTCTTAATATTTTCTCTGGCTTTAGTACCTTTTTCATTCAAAAAATCAAACCAAAGTCTGATTTTTTTCTATTTGACAAGTAGTATATTACTTTGTCTGTAAGTTAGAAGGCGGAGCTATATAAAATATTGAAAGACCAAAACCATTAGTTAAAGCCTATTAGATTAGGCAAAATATCTCTAATCAAGCGAGAGTTATCTGTAAAGATAAGGACTGATATCTTGTAGATTTGAATCCCTGAATTTATATATTCGGAAGGAAGCAGCCGTGCTTGAGACAGTGCCTCATTTGACTATTCGCCCATCGCGTGGTTGGGTATCACTCAGGCTCAAAGACCTGTGGGAATACCGTGAGCTCCTATATTTCCTAGTCTGGCGCGATATGAAGGTGCGCTACAAACAAACAGTACTCGGTGTTACATGGGCAATTCTGCAGCCTTTTATGACAATGGTTGTATTCAGCATCTTCTTTGGAAAGTTGGCTAAGGTACCATCCGATGGAATTCCGTATCCGATTTTTGCATACTGTGCGCTTCTCCCGTGGCAGCTCTTTACCAATGCATTAACTACATCTGGAAACAGTCTGGTGTCGAACCAGGGACTTATAACAAAGGTTTATTTCCCGCGCCTGGTCATTCCCATATCGGCAGTACTGGCTGGGTTAGTCGATTTCGGTATATCATTCTTGGTTTTGCTTGGTATGATGTTCTACTACGGCGTTGTTCCAACAACGGCTGCTCTGGCGCTGCCATTTATCATACTGTTTGCTATTGCTACGGCTCTGGCTGTGGGCTTATGGCTGTCAGCCCTAAATGTGCAGTACCGCGACGTGCACTACACGATACCTTTTCTGACACAGTTCTGGCTCTTCGTAACACCCGTTGCCTACCCCAGCAGCCTGGTGCCTGAGGCATGGCGTATTTTATACGGGTTAAACCCTATGGCTGGGGTGGTGGAAGGGTTCCGCTGGGCCTTGTTGGGCAAAGGCGGAGGGATAGGGATGCCAATGGCTGTTTCGGTACTGGCAGTCACTGTACTCCTTGTTGGGGGCCTTCTGTACTTTCGGCGTATGGAGAGAACATTTGCGGATATACTGTAAGGGCGATGGGCAACATTGCTATTCGTGCTGAAAATCTGGGTAAGCAATACCGCATCGGACAGCCCAAGCGCTACAATGCCTTGCGCGACGCATTATCCGAGGCGGTGTATACCCCTTTCCGATGGCTTTCGCAATTCGTAAATGGGCAATCAGCAATCGGCAATGAGCAGCCCAATGGCATCATCTGGGCATTAAAAGACGTCTCATTCGAGGTTAAGCGTGGTGAGGTTGTCGGCATCATTGGATCTAACGGCGCTGGTAAGAGCACATTACTCAAAATCCTCGCCCGTATCACCGAGCCAACAGAGGGTTACGCCGACATTTATGGCAGGGTAGGTTCACTCCTTGAAGTCGGCATCGGTTTCCACTCTGAGCTAACAGGAAAGGAAAACATATATCTGAGTGGCGCCGTACTCGGTATGAAGAAGGCAGAGATTGACCGCAGGTTCGATGAGATCGTAGCCTTCTCTGAGGTTGAGAGATTCCTGGATACACCGGTAAAACACTATTCTAGCGGCATGTACGTACGCCTGGCCTTTGCTGTAGCGGCTCACCTAGAGCCGGAGATTCTGATTGTGGATGAAGTCTTGGCAGTAGGGGATGCCGCGTTTCAGAAGAAGTGCCTGGGAAAAATGGGTGACGTGGCTAAGGAAGGGCGGACGGTGTTGTTTGTATCACACAGTATGGCTGCTATTACTCGTCTTTGTGAAAGAGCAATCCTCATTAAAGAGGGCAGAATCTTAGAAGACGGACCATCTCATCGAGTTGTCAGCTTGTACTTGAGTTCAGGAATCAGTACGACTGCCGAGCGAATATGGCCCGACCGTGATAAGTCGCCCCAAGGCGAAATCGTTCGTTTACATGCTGTACGGGTGAGGTCAGAGGAGGGGCATATAATTGACGCAGTTGATATCAGGCAATCCCTCAGAGTTGAGATGGAATATGAAGTTCTCAAGCCTGGTTATGCGCTTATGCCGCATTTTGCCTTTTACAATGAAGAAGGTGTGCTTGTCTTTGTATCTCACGATCTCGACCCGACTTGGCGGCGGCGACCTCGTCCGAAAGGTTTATATGTGAGCACAGTATGGATTCCCGGCAATCTACTCTCTGAGGGAATGTTTTTTGTCCATGCTGGTCTCGATACGATTGACCCTGTTATCCCTCAATTTGATGAATGCGATGCAGTTGCTTTTCAGGTTATCGACAATTTTGATGGAGATTCAGCACGCGGTGATTATGCCGGAGATATGGGGGGTATTGTGAGACCAATGTTAAAATGGACTACCCAATCACGCTTAAATGAATTCAAAGTCGGCGATCTTTAACTATAGAGGCCGAGTCCCAAGTGGCATTTTAGTTCTAGTGAGACGAGATGAGCATCAAGCCGTTAGTATCTGCAATTATTATTTTTCTGAATGAGGAGAAGTTCATACAGGAAGCCATAGAGAGTGTATTCGCACAGACTTATGACAATTGGGAACTTTTGCTTGTGGATGACGGCTCAACAGACAGTAGCACTGCAATTGCTAGACGTTATGCAGAGAAATACCCTGAAAAAGTGCGTTATCTGGAGCATGATGGCCATCGAAATCTCGGCATGAGTGCTTCACGCAATTTGGGTTTTCATAATGCCAAGGGCGAGTACATATCCTTCTTGGATGGTGATGATGTCTGGTTACCCCACAAATTAGAACAACAGGTGGCAATTCTGGAATCACAACCTGAAGCCGCCATGGTTTATGGACCTCTTCAGGTATGGTACAGTTGGCTGGGTAATCCTGAGTATAATAAGCGTGACCATCTCATGGGTGTAAATCGTAATGGTGTGCATCCGTACAGTAACTCGCTAGTTAAGCCACCGGCGTTGCTTAACCTATTCCTACGGGACGAATTTTTCATACCTGGCGGTATAATGGTACGACGTAATGTATTAGAAAGTGTAGGCGGATATGAAGAGGTTTTTCGTGGTATGTATGAGGATGCCGTTGTTCTCGTCAAGATATGCCTTACTTCGGCAGTGTTTGTGTCTAGTGAGTGTTGGTATAGATATAGGAGTCATTGGGATTCTTACACTGACATTTCATGGGAAGAGGGACGATTTTACGCTGATCGCTTATTTTATTTGAACTGGGTAGAGGAGTATTTATCAAAACAGGGGGTAAAGGATCCTGAGGTATGGAAATCTCTTCGAAAGGCCAAATGGCCCTATCGTTATCCGACTCTAAATCGTTTGTTAGAAATTTACCGCCATTTTTTCAATCCGATCCAGTGGCACGGGCTAATGATTTTTATAGCGAAGCGGACGTTACCCATTTCTCTTAGGTGCTGGCTACGAACGGTATGGCAGGCATTTAAATAAGGGTACTTAAGATCTAAAGATTGTGTATGTTTGCTAGATGGCTCCGGAATATAATTGTTCTATAATCCGGTAGCTTTAATGGGCTTTTCAATTTAATTCTCTTCTTATAGATATGAATAGAAAACCCCTTGTCTCTGTTATTGTTAGCTTCTTGAATGCCGAAAGGTTCATAAAAGAAACCATTGAGAGTGTGCTTGCACAGACTTACGAATACTGGGAACTACTCCTAGTAGATGACGGATCAGATGATGGGAGCACATCAATTGCCCGACGGTATGCTGAACTGTATCCCGGAAAGATTCACTATCTCGAACACGAGGGGCATCAGAATCACGGGGTATGCGTTTCACGCAATCTAGGTATTCGCTATTCTAAAGGTGAGTATATCGCTATTTTAGACGCCGATGATGTCTGGTTATCACATAAACTGGAGCGACAAGTGGAAATCATAGGTTCACATCCCGAAGTCGCTATGGTCTATGGAGCCAGTGAATATTGGAATAGCTGGACAGGTAAACCCGAAGATGCTAAACGAGACTTTATACCAGAACTTGGTGTTCAGACCAATACCGTGTTCAATCCGCCAAAGTTGGCCATTCTCTGCCACCCATTAGGAGAAGGTACCGCTCCTTGCCCCTCTAATATACTGTTGCGTCGTGAGACTGTGGAAAATATAGGAGGATTTGAAGAAGACTTTCGGGGTATGTACCAATTATACGAAGATCAAGCGTTTTTGATCAAGGTGTATCTCAGTGCGCCTGTGTTTGCAGCTGGCGAGTGTTGGGACCGATATAGAATACATCCATACTCCTGTATGGCGAGGACGAGTCAATTCCATGATGAGATTAGACTGTTTTTTCTAAAATGGCTGGAGGCATATCTGACTGAACAAGAGATTAGAGACATCAATATCTGGAAGGCACTGCGAAGGGCTTTCTGGCCATACCAGCATCCGCACCTGTACAGGTTGTCAAAACTCCCCGGTAATCTCGTTGAACAAATAAAAAAACCAGTGAAGCGAGCAGTGAGGACATTGCTCACGGAGTCTTAGATGTTGGTATCGCGAAATTATTCTGTGTATAAAGACTATCTTGACTGATGGGGTACCACAAATTAGCAACACGTACACAGCGCTGGTTGGAAAATCAATGGCGCTGGTTAAGAAGTCAATGGCAGGCGTATCGTTATCCGGTTGGAACAGTGGATTTTGGTAGCCTACGACGGGTAACACCAATCAGCCGTGAGTTTGGATTTGATCGCGGTCTGCCTATTGACCGCTACTACATCGAGAATTTTCTCGCCCGGCATGCCGATGATATTAGAGGACGTGTGCTAGAGATTGGAGACGATTCATATACCAAGCGATTTGGCGGAGATAGGGTAAATACCAGAGATGTACTTCATATTTCTGAAGGGAATCCAATTGCCACATTCGTCGGTGACCTGACAAAAGCCTACCACATACCATCGGATACATTCGACTGTTTAATACTGACGCAGACGCTCCAATTTATCTATGATGTGAAAGCTGCTATCGGGACAATCTACCGTATTTTGAAACCAGGTGGGGTGGTGCTAGCCACATTTTCAGGCATCAGCCAGATTGCAAGCGACAAGTGGGGTGATTATCAGTGTTGGAGTTTCACGAGCCTATCATCGCGACGGCTGTTTGAGGAATTTTTCCCAGCAGATAATGTTAAGGTAGAAGCCTATGGGAATGTGCTGTCGGCAATCGCGTTTCTGCAGGGGCTTGCAGCTAGAGAATTTTGTCAGGAAGAGCTCGATTTCTATGACCCTGCTTATGAGGTCTTAATCACGGTGAGGGCCGTTAAGCCGTTGTTAATTTATGATCAAAGAAGGTAACTAATGAAATTCCAGGGTTATGAATGATCTCAGATTGATGCGGGATATTAGTAAAGACAAATCTGTGAGATTTAGTGTAATTATTCCAACCTACCAAAGGCGAGAGCTTGTATTGGCATCGGTGCGTTCTTTGGTAAGACAGGAATTTGACGGCCACTTCGAGGTCATTGTGGTGGTGGACGGCTCAACAGACGGCACAGCCCAAGCCCTCCGAGAAATCAATGTCCCCTTTCCCATGACGGTGATTGAACAACAAAACAAGGGTAGGGCTACGGCTCTGAACCGTGGTGCCGATGTTGCTCATGGGGAAATTTTACTCTTTCTGGACGACGACATGGAAGCCCATCCACGTCTCTTGGCAGAGCACAACCGGTCTCACCGAGAGGGAGCTGATATTGTTCTTGGACACATTCCATTGCATCCCGAATCGCCTTCAAACTTCCTGAGCGTCGGGGTCGGCATTTGGGCTGAGAAAAGGGTTAAGCGGCTGTCGTCTCCAAATGCAACCCCGACCATTCATGATATGATTACCGGACAGGCTTCCTTATCATTTGAGGTCTTTCATAAGCTCGGTGGGTTCGACACAAATTTCAACCGCAATGGCTCGTTTGGGGATGAGGACCTCGATTTTTGCTACCGTCTCAAACTCAAAGGATATCGTATCGTCTTCAACCCAAATGCCATTAGCTGGCAGAAGTACGTAGTTACCCCGATTGATTACCTGCGCCAGTGGCGACAGGCGGGGCGTGCAGATATAGCTCTTGTACGGAAGCACCCCGATCTTATCAATGATATCTTTGCAGCCCACCCTGCCGGGTCCTTAATCGAGCGGGTCTTGTGGCGTCTGACATCTTGGCTCTTGCTCGCTCTAGTAAATATGGGGATTCAAAACGCTATCACAACGAGGTTGTTTTTCCGGGGGCGGGACTTGGAATACTGGCGTGGAGTGCGTGAGGCCGGAGGGATACCGAAACCTCAGCCCCTAAGGGTCTTAGCCTATCACTCGATATCGGATCTCTCGGGATGTTCTATACTCGAGCAATACGGGGTACCAGAAGGGTTGTTTCTCCGGCAGATAGATACACTTCAAAAGTCCGGCTATAGATTTGTAACAACTGATGAGTTTTTGCGTTTTTTAAATGGAAATGGTGGTCTGCCGCGAAAACCATTATTGCTAACATTCGATGACTGTTTTGAGGACATCTTAAAGGTCGCGTTGCCTATACTTAAGAAGCAGGGCATACCGGCGGTCGCTTTTGCCGTAAGTGGACGTTTGGGTGAAATGAATGACTGGGATAAAATGATTGGGGCTAAGCAAATTCGATTGCTCGATGCCAACGGCCTGAAGGAATTATCAGCCGGGGGAGTTGAGATTGGCTCTCATTCTAAGACACATCGCCCTCTCACCCAGGTCCCGACTGAAGAATTGGCCGAAGAAGTGGGGGGGTCGCTAACAGATCTAGAAACAATTGGGCTACCGCGACCACGGCTTTTTGCCTATCCCCACGGTGAAAGTGACGAGAGGGTGGAAAAAGCTGTACAGGAAGCTGGCATACAGGCTGCGTTTACAGTAACAGCCGGTTGCGTGATGCCCTTTCAAAATCCTTATCAGATTCCAAGGATCGAGATTCTGAGGTCTGATGTGGGATGGAGGCTCCGTTGGAAACTCGCCATGGCCGGACAAACAATTATTTCTTCAATTGGAATACGTTCACCTCTAAAGCGGTTGTGTCTGAAACTAGCAATTACAATTAGAGAGTACAGAGCTAAGACCGATCCTAAGAACAGAAGGTATATGAAGGGGTTTTATGCAAGTGCTGTCAAAATTCAAAAGAAAAATGTCTAAAATCCATTTTTCTGTAGTTGTACCTGCGTATAATGCTGCAGATACGCTGGATGAGACCCTTGCCAGCTTAAGAACCCAGACCTTTCCAATGTGGGAGGCGATCATTGTCGATGACGGCTCAACAGACAGCACTGCAACCATCGCCTACAGTTGGGCTCAAAGAGATAACCGATTCCGCGTGATTCGTCAGAGTAATGGCGGAGAGAGTGCTGCACGAAATACAGGTATTCGAGCCGCAAGAAACGACTGGTTGGTTTTTCTCGATTCAGACGATTGGCTTGCTCCGCAGTACCTTGAACGTATGGCGAAACAAATTGCAAAAGACCCTAAGCTCGACGCTGTGGTATGCGGTTGCGTTCGAGTAACGCCGTCCGGCCAGTACGGTCCCGCATCAGTCTATACACAATCGCTACTAAGTAATCTCTTCCCAGAGTTTGTTAAGGATTGCCCTTTTGCTCTCCTTAACTGTGTAGTGCGGCGCTCACTGGTACAGGAGATCGGAGAATTCGATACAGGTCTTGTTACCTGTGCGGATTGGGACTTTTGGCAGCGCGTTGCACGCACAGGTGCCCGATTCGGTAACATACCTGAAGTGTTGGCATATTACCGAATGCGACCGGGCTCTGCCTCTTCGAATGCCGAACGCATCCTCGTCGATGGACTGACTGTTATTCGGCGTGGACATGACCGGGATCCCCGGGTTCGATTCCCACACCCTGATTATGCCAATGGTCTGTCCTCTAATGGTCTATCCGAGGAATTTTACCGACACTCCTTGTGGCCTGTCAGTCATAAAATCGTCCGAGGTGAGGATGCCAGACCACTGCTACAATTCCTTGAGAAGGTGCGTGCTCCAAACCTCAATCCCCTCGAAGTTGCCACATGCCTTTTCAAATACATACCCCTTGCTGCCAATTGCACATCTAAAGATTGGCCAATACTATGGCCAACTTTAGCGATACGGCTCAATGCCTTTCTTTCAGCGTTAGAAGCTCAGTCACAAGTAGCGGATTTGGCTAAACAGACTATCCTCCACATCGAGCGATTGATCGCCAATATAGCGGATCTCAAACAGCCAATTACCATCGGAACTACGCACAAGGTTCGCATAAATATTGACTTTCCCATCGAGGATGTGAAGGTACAGGAGGGTGTTGAGCAGCTAATTTGTGCGGTTGAATCCATGGGGCAGTATATAGGCTCGATTCGGCTGTCTGCCTTTCAAGAGGTCGTATCCAAAAAGGCTATTGCAGAAGCCATTGAGAATGATCTCGCCTTGCCACTCATGTTGGTTTATTTTCGAATCAGGTTGCCGCGCGATAATACGTTGTTGCATATACGAATTCGCCGATTGACACAAGAGAATCAACCCTTGCGTATTCCCTTAGAATTGGCTGGTCTTCTCGTGCCGGTGCTACGCTGGCAGTTGCGGGACGGCCTACTGCGCGAACCGCTGCTATTGATGCGTTTTCTTTGGCTTGTGTTGAGAATGCGGCCTGTGCACATCGCGATTAAAATAATCAGAACCGACCCTGAGTCGCGTCGAAAGAGGTTTAAAGAGTTTCTTATAAATATGGGGCAAAGGCTTATACGTGAGCAAAAACTAGTGACTATAAAATCTGATGAGGAGATACCGCGACTGCTTTTTTAAGGTTCCCTTTTATGAAAGGTACCCAAACACCATCTTATCAGAATCCTGTTTTCTAAAACTCCAGAGTTTTAACTCGGAGATACAGAAAGCTAAACTTAATAGAATATGAAACAATCGGTTGGGGCACAACCGTCAGGCGCTAACCTCAAACTATTTTGAGGTTGCCTGGGAATCTCCTTGACTTTAGTCAGGAGAGTGTCAAACTGCCAATTTATAATCAACATTACAACTGTGGAGATAATATGAAGATACCAGGAATCAACCGCTTTCGAGGAACGGTACGGCGGATTAAGAAACGATTTGCACCGAATGGACTCATCCTGATGTACCACAGTGTAAATAATTGGCGATCAGACCCTTGGTCTTTGTGTGTGACACCGGAATACTTTGCTGAGCAATTAGAGGTGTTACAAAAGTATTGCTTCCCTATGCCGTTGCATCAATTAGTTCAAAAGTGTCAAGACGGGAAGATCCCGCACCACGCAGTGACCATTACGTTTGATGATGGCTACGCAGATAACCTGCATAATGCAAAACCATTACTGGAGCGCTACGGAATACCTGCAACGGTTTTTATAACAACTGGGTATATTGGGCGGGCCCGCGAATTCTGGTGGGATGAATTGGAAGGACTCCTCTTGCAACCCGGCACACTACCGCAAACGCTTTGCCTAACTATTAGGGGTAATACCCATAGGTGGGAGTTAGACGAAGCAGCCTATTACAGCGAAGATGACTACATACGCCATCTTGGCCTGAAACCATGGGAGGGAAAGGAAGGTTCTCGGCATTTCCTCTATTGGGCACTTTGGCAACTACTGCAGCCTTTGCGGCTGGACGAGCAACAAGAGGTGTTGGATGAAATAACGGCATGGGCTGGAACTCAACCCATAGCCCGTCCGACTCATCGTCCTCTTATGGATGAGGAGCTATCAATGCTTCATAGGTGTGGGCTAATCGAGATTGGCGCACATACAATAACTCATCCTTGTCTTTCTGAACATCCTGTTGCTTTTCAGCAATATGAAATCCAGCGGAATAAAGCCCAATTAGAGGACTTGCTGGGGTGTCCGGTAAGTAGTTTTGCATATCCGTACGGGGATTACACACCGGAGACGATCGGCCTCGTTCAAGAGGCGGGATTTGCATGTGCCTGCACTACCGTTAAAGAAACCGTCTGGCGACATACTGACTGTTTTCAGCTACCTCGTGTTCAAGTGGAGGATTGGAATGGAGACGAATTTGGGAAGCGTTTACTTAGGTGGTTCCATGGTTGATACGATTATTAGACAGCCGCTGGTCTCAGTCATCACTATATTTTTAAACGCCGGGAAGTTTATACAGGAGGCTATCGAGAGCGTCTTTGCCCAGACCTATGACGAGTGGGAACTTTTGCTTGTAGATGATGGTTCAACCGACGGTAGCACTGAAATTGCGCTAGGGTATGCTAGGCAATATCCCAAGAAGGTTCGTTATCTTAAACATGATGGTCATCAAAATCAGGGCATGAGCGCTTCGCGTAATTTGGGCATCAGTAATGCCAGGGGGGAATACATCGCCTTCTTAGATGCCGATGACGTTTGGCTGCCACACAAACTGGAGCAGCAGGCAGTGATTCTAGATTCTTATCCTGTGGCCGGCATGGTTTTTGGATCTACTCAATATTGGTACAGCTGGACAGGTAATTCGGAAGATAGCCAAAGTGACTCGGTGCGGGAAATCGGGGTTCTGCCCAATACGCTTTACCAACCGCCCCAATTGCTCACGCTTTTATTGCAAAACAGAGCGAATGCGCCTGCCACTTGTAGTGTCCTAATAAGGCGCAGGGTGTTTGATGAGGTGGGTGGATTTGAAGATATCTTTAGGGGGTTGTTTGAGGACAGGGCATTTTTTGCTAAGGTGTATCTCAGGGTGCCGGTGTATGTATCCAGTGAATGTTGGGATAGGTATCGTCAGCACCCGGATTCATGCTGCTCTGTTGCTGAGAGAACAGGGCAACTCCAACTCTCACGGCCAAACCCGGAGCACTTGAATTTTTTAAACTGGATGACGGAGTATTTATCCAAACAGGGAATTCGGGACGAGGAGGTCTGGCAGGCTCTTCAAAAAGGATTTTGGCCATATAACCACCCCATTTTATACCGACTTAGCCGAATCAAGAAGCGACTGGAATATATTTGGAGATAAGTCAATCTCTATGAATGCCTTTAAGCCTTGGAAAATTCTGAATATCGATTTAGGTAAGGGCTTGCCTTCGCTGCAAATTGACGAGGGCTATCAGGGGCTATATATTGTCTTTTGGTGGTATAGCATTCCGCTTGGCCATCGGGAAATCCCATCTGCTCAATTGCCTATAACTTCTGAGCAGCTTGCAAATCTAGCACTTCGGACCATTACACCGGTAGTCTGCGATCGTCTATTGAAGCAAGGCTTGAAGGGCCATTCAGCCGAATTATATCAAAATTCAAGAATTATGAACTCGGGCCAACGAGGTCTGATGATGTTAGACCAATCTCTCTCCCAAGTGCATGAGTATTTGTCAAGACCTGTGGATGAATCTGTTTCGGTTATTATATGCACACGGGATAGATCAGAACAACTGGCAAAGTGCCTAAGATCGCTTCAAGATCTATCTCAATATCCCGAAGAGATATTGGTTGTTGATAACGCCCCGAGATCAGACTCCACACGCCAATTAGTCGCGAAGATGCCGAGAATCAGATATATATTGGAACCGCGCCCCGGTTTGGATGTAGCCAGAAATACAGGTATTCGCAAGAGCACAGGTGACATCGTCGCCTTTATAGATGATGATGTAATGGTTCATCCCAATTGGATCACCCGATTATTACAAGGCTTTAATGATCCGAAGGTGATGGCTGTTACCGGGCTCGTTCTGCCAATGGAATTGGAAACGGAAGCCCAGTTTATTTTTGAAAAATACTGGGGCTTTAATCGAGGATATAGAGCTTTGACCTTCGACAGTCGTTTCTTTGAGGATCACAGGACTTGGGGTGTGCCCGTTTGGCGCATTGGTGCCGGAGCCAATATGGCATTTCGGCGCACGGTTTTTGAGCTGGTGGGGGGGTTTGACGAGCGGTTGGATGTAGGAGCCGCCGGATGTAGTGGAGATTCTGAATTATGGTATCGGATGATTGCCGGGGGCTGGACTTGTGTCTATGAACCGGCTGCTGTAGTTTATCACAACCATCGTCGAGACACAGATAGCTTAGAGCGGCAGGTGTACTATTATATGCGGGGGCATGTAGCCGCACTTTTAATTCAGTTTGAAAAGTACAGACACTTTGGTAATCTGCTACGTCTGTTCATTGCTTTACCCGCCTTCTATGTTAAATCCTTTTTAACTGGGACATTAAAAGGCTTTGGGCAAAGGCGAAGTACGCTACTGGTAGAAATTTCGGGCTATGTGTCGGGAATTAAGTTTTACTTAAAAAATAGGTCTTACACGGATGGGTCTAAAGTAAGGGACATTATGGGTATCGGCTCGTAAGGTGTGGAGATGTCGAGACTGGATGATATGGCAACGATATATTTTTGTATTTAGGTGATTAGCTATGAGAATTTCTTTAATAATCTGCACCAGAGATAGAGCGGATCTCTTAAGGACCTGTCTTCAGTCCCTCTCTAAAAGCAGACTCGAATTCCATGAGGTCATAGTTGTAGATCAGAGCTCCAATATTGCCGCTACCATATCTGTTATAGAGGAGTTATTACCTGTTATAAGGAACCTCAAGCACATACCCACAGAAACCAGGGGTCTATCTAAGGCAAGAAATGTGGGTATTAAGACCGCTACTGGTGATATAATAGCCTTTACCGATGATGACTGTATTGTAACCGGTGATTGGGCTGAAGCCATTATTCGGGAGTTCAAAAGGGATAGAGATACTATGGCTGTTTATGGGAAGGTGCCCCCTGTTTTTGATGGAGCCCGAACCAGAAAGATGCTGGCTATTCGCTTGAAAGACAATCGTCAGGAATACAAAAGATTAGTCAATCCCTGGGAGTTTCAGTCTGGCAATAATATGGCTCTCAGAAGAGGGGTTTTTAAAGAGATAGGATATTTTGATGAATTGCTGGGACCGGGGGCCGAATTGAGGAATTGTGATGATGCTGACATGGCCTATAGACTGCTTCGTTGTGGACTGAAAGTCGTCTATACACCTGAGGCTATTATATACCACAGACTGTGGAGAGGAGATGTGGAAGCCTTGCGTGTAGAGAAGGATTACAATATCGGTGCGGGTGCGTTATTGATTAAACACCTGCGTTATGGAGATGTGTATGTACTCGGACTGATTATTGAGAGGCTCCTCATTCGAGGGATAGGAAATATCGTGTTGGCAGCCCTGACCAGAAATAAGCATAGATTACTCAAGGGCTATTGCTATCTTTTTGTTATCCACGGGATATGGAAGGGGTTAATGAAGCCGCTGTCTTTCAAATATAGGGTATTCGAACCCCGGATTAGTCAAAAATAGATTAATCCAATAGTGCATTACACTAAGAGAATGGCAATGATTCAGAATATATCCAAAATTTAGAAAGCTTATTTGACAATAGATTATTCTTGTGTAATAAATAGAAAAGCCTTGTGCATAAAGGTATCTGAATTACACAATTACAAGATGGTTGTCTCTAACCGACAAAGGCAAACCATCCAAAAGGATGGGGCGCAAAACCTTCGGCCTAAAGATTGCGCGGGCAATCTATGGCGGCTGGGTTACCGAAGTAGAGCAAGGAGCTTTCTCATCTTATCCCCTTAGCTTCTAATCATCTCAGCTAATGGTTTGCCTCCATCTGGAAGTAACAAAAACTAGTAGGAGGTGACCCATTATGAGGTTTAAGATAGGGGGGATTATAATTTCCTTAGCGATATTTTTGGGGGAAATCACATACGCTTATGCTACTACCTACTATGTCAGTCCTTCGGGGGATGACAGTAATTCTGGAACCTCGCGAAGGCAAGCCTGGAGAACCATAAATCGAGTAAACAGGGCCAAATTTGCCGCGGGGGATAATATCTTATTTAAAGGCGGAAACACATTTACCGGTAATCTTTACTTTGATTCTGCTTCAATGGGGACAAGTGCCCTTCCTATTACTATCTCTTCTTATGGCCGGGGTCGTGCAACCATTCAGGCAGGTACTGGTAGCGGGTTCTTCGCCTACAATACTGCTGGATACATGCTAAAGAATATAAATTTCGTTGGGGCTGGTCGGGAGGTCAATACAGACGACGGAATAATTTTTTACAATGATCTTCCGGGAGATATAAAATTGGATTATGTACATATAGACAGCGTTGAGGTCAGCGAATTTGGAGGGGTTGGTATTTCTATTGTAGGGGATAATGGTAAAAGTGGTTTTCGAGACGTTAGTATTACTAATACATCGGCTCATGATAACGCAGATGCCGGTATCTCGATTTGGGGCGATTCTTCTCTAAGTTCAACCGCAACCGATTATGCTCATGAAGACGTCTATATAGGCTACGTCGAGGCCTATAATAATCCTGGAATACCGGGATTACCATATAATTCGGGGAATGGCATTGTGATCTCAGACGTTAATGGGGGAATTATTGAATGGTCTGTGGCCTATAACAATGGATGGCTTAATACAGCGGTGGGTGGCCCTATAGGTATTTGGGCCTGGAACTCAAACAGTATTATCATTCAGCACAATGAGTCTTACAACAACGCTACTGACTCTAGTGCCGATGGAGGGGGTTTTGACCTTGACGGGGGGGTGACCAATTCAATCATGCAGTATAATTATTCACATGACAACGACGGGGCTGGTTTTTTACTGGCACAGTTCAGCGGTGCTCGGCCCTTTTATGGGAATACCATCCGTTACAACATTAGTCAGGACGACGGACGCAAGAACGGCTTTGGAGGAATCCAGTTGTGGAATGACGGAAGCGGAATTAAGAATAGTGAGATTTATAACAATACAGTCTATATAAGCCCGGCGCCTAGCGGCAGCCCCAAAGCAATATCCATCTCTGGTCCTACCGTGAATGTCCATGTGCGCAACAATATTTTTATAACCACAGGGGGCCTACAATTGGTAAACGTTCCTTCTGGACAAAGCGGCATTTTGTTTCAGGGTAATGATTACTGGTCAAGTGACGATAGCTTTGCCATTAAATGGGGCTCTACTACTTACACCGACTTAGGTTCTTGGCGCAATGCTACCGGCCAGGAGAAAATAGGAAATGTAATTACCGGATTTAACGTAGACCCTGAGCTTGTAAGTCTAGGCGGAGGAGGGACCTTTGGTGATGCTACCCTTCTTCCTACACTTACTGCCTATCAATTGCGGAGTACATCTCCGCTCATTGATGCGGGCTTGAATTTAACGCAATTTGGTATAAACCCGGGCCAGACAGACTTCTATGGTGATACTATACCCCAAGGGTCGGCGTATGATGTGGGGGCCTATGACACAAAATGAAATTAGTTCCCATTTTCGCATTGTCAACGGCAAGAGTCAACTCGTAGGTACATTTACTGAGCGGTATCCGACTTCGAGAGCAGATTTCTACTACGTTCCTTTTATTAAGTCAATGACTCAAAACCTAGTTTCTATAATTATCCTGACATCGAGATGGGGAGATCAAGGAAAAATCTTGGACAGATGCTTACAGGGCATATATCGGCAGAGCTTTAGGGAATTCGAGATTATTCTGGTCACCAATGGATTGGATCAAAGCCATGTAAACGAGATTAAAAATAGACACCCCACTGTTAGGATCATAGAAAACGAAGAAAACAAGGGTTGCGCTGGCGGGAGAAATCAGGGGATTAAAGAGGCCAGAGGAAGATACATCGTTACGCTTGACGATGATATGGTTCCCGATAGTAAATGGTTGGAAGAGCTTATGAGGTTTAAATCGAGGGATGAAGGAATAGGGATGCTGGCTTCCAAGGTATTATTTAGTTCTAGTCGAGACATCATAGATTGTGCGGGTGTGGAGATTAGTAAAGATGGCAATGTATATGGTAGGATGGGGCTTACCATAGATGAAGGGGGTTCCGAGCAGATTGAAGAGGTGTTCTGCCCTTCTGGCGGCGCAGCATTTTATAAAAGGGAGGTCTTTGAGGACGTAGGGCTATTTGATGAGGATTATTTCATCTATTACGAAGAGGTTGATTTAGCATTCCGGGCGAGACTGGCCGGTTGGCGGTGTTTATACGTTCCTAGGGCTGTTGTATTTCATCACCATGCATGGTCGCTGGGCCATGAATCGAGTAGAAAGATCTTTCTGCTTGAGAGGAATAAAATTTTGACCATTCTGAAAGACTGGCCTATTAGGTACATACTCTATTATGCTCCTCTTATTGTTGCTTATGATATACTTGCAGATGGATACTATCTATTAAAAAAGAAGGACATTTCAAGGTTTAAAGCCAAGATCAGTGCCTTAAAACAGCTACCGCGGGTCCTAAGAGAGCGAAGTAGAATCCAGAGCAATCGGAGAATCACTTATGCAGAGATGGATAGATTTTGGGGACCCTACTATTCTCCTTGGTTTATTTATAAGCGCCGCTGCCGATTGGACCGCATTTTGCAAGAGAAAAGTAGCTGACTGCTATATAACTACCAATGTTGGAAAACGACATGAGGATCCTCTATTTTACCCAAATGGGTCGATTATTGACTGGCTCAGGTACATACCGTGATATAGTGCTGAATGAAATGAATAAGCGGCATACTGTTAAAATCTTCTCGTTGCCGGAAGATTACGAGGGAGATTGGGATATTGCCCACGTACTCGATCTCAAGCATGCAAATTTAAAGTATTTGCAAAAACTGAGATGCCCGGTGATAGTTGACATCCACGATTATTACTGGACTCAATTTTATCCATTTCCGTGCCCGGACCTGCCGTTGAGATATATCCTTCAGAAGGTGCGTAAGTGGAAATACTCAAAAATCCTAAAGAAGGCTCAGGCAATTATAATCCACTCGGAATATATGAGAAAAAAAATTAGTCACCCCAACACATTTGTTATTAGATTGGCTATAGATACAGATGGTTATAATTACACTTCTGATCAGAGAGACGAGAACCTCATATTATTTGTTGGTCGGGACTATTTTAGAAAGGGTCTTTTTACATTAATAAAAGCCCTGCCACTCGTATTAGAAGAGATTCCTAGTGCTAGGGTATTAGTTATTGGACCGGAGTACCTACATTCCAGACTTGTAGCCAGATTCTTGAGTAGAAATCTACCTATAGAATTTATAAATGGACTATCCCCAAATGATGTAAGAGAGTACTTTTATCGAGCTAATGTATTTGTTCTTCCTTCGGAGATAGAGGCTAGCGGCATAGTGTTGCTGGAGGCTATGGCCGCTGGATTGCCAATAGTAGCTACTAATGTAGGTGGTATTCCCGAGATTATTAGCCATGGTATCAATGGGCTCCTGGTTGAAAGAGGAGACAGTAAACAATTGGCAGCCAGTATAGTTGCCTCTTTAAGAAGCGGTAAGGTAGAAAGAAAAATTGATTTAAGGGATCATCCAATTTGGGTAGAGATGTTTAGTCCCGAAATAATGGTAGAATCAATAGAGTCGGTATATCAGAAAATTATATCTATGAATCTAGCCGTATAATTTAGGGGTGTTAAGATTCGCTGAGTTTTCTCTATAGAAAGAAAAATATCGGTGACAGTTAATATTAAAACAAAGCAAAATTCAAAACCAAATAGAGACTCTTTGATAAGGGGATTATAATTCTAAATTTAAATTGTTAAATAGGGATAATTTCCGTGAAGATCTTGATGATAGCCCCGACTCCATTTTTCTCAGATAGGGGTTGCCATGTGAGAATATACGAAGAGGCAAAAAATTTAATATCCTTAGGGAATAGTGTTACTATTTGTACGTATCATCTGGACAAGGATATCCCCGGAATTGATATTAGACGCATTATTAATATTCCTTGGTATAAAAAGACCTCAGCCGGACCCTCAATTCACAAGATATATCTGGACTTTCTACTCTTACTAAAATCCATATTTGTAACTTATCAGACTAAGCCGGATGTCATTCATGCACATCTAAATGAGGGTGCTTTGATCGGAAAAATCTGTAGCTTGCTGTTTAGAATTCCTATGGTTTTTGACGTCCAAGGTGAATTTACGGGTGAAGTAAGGGCTCATAAATTTATGAAGGAATATCCATTCCTTCATAAAGTGATAAATAAAGTGGCATTGACTTTGGAGAGACTATCTTATAAAGCCGCTGATGCATTTGTAGTAAATTCTAATTTTATGTCCAATCGCCTTCATAAGAACTCTGGAATAAAAAAGGAATCGATTTTCGTCGTTCCTGAT
Source organism: uncultured Spirochaetia bacterium (assembly GCA_964389705.1). Classification (GTDB taxonomy): domain Bacteria; phylum Desulfobacterota_D; class UBA1144; order Nemesobacterales; family CSP1-2; genus PSLL01. The sequence continues at coordinate 20,943 of CAYMEO010000005.1, read as the reverse complement.
GCTGCTGATTTACCGCATCCAAATATATCAGATGAAACCGAGTCATTAAGGAGGAGATTAAATATACCGGACAGTAAAAAAATAATCCTCTACCTGGGTCTACTTACTGAGTATCAGGGTATGAATCTTTTGTTAAAGGCCATTAAATATATAGTGGAGAAAAGAGACGATGTGCATTTTCTCATTATGGGATATCCTGATGTAGAATACTATAAAAAAATTTCAGAGGATTTAAATATTTCCCAGTATATAACTTTTACGGGAAGGGTTTCCTATTGGGAGATATATAATTACCTGGCCCTTGGAATAATTGCGGTGTCTCCAAAACTCTTAGATTTGAGTGGTGAAGCCAATATCAAACTTTATAATTATATTGCTAGTGGTCTTCCCAGTGTTGTTTTTGACTATCCAGTAAATCGGGAGATCCTCGGTAATTTGGGAATCTATGCTCGACCAAATGATCCTGTCTCGCTAAGGGATTGTATTATTAAGTTGCTCGATGATGATAAATTAAGACATGACCTGGCTATGAAACTAAAAGCAATCGGTATTGAGAAGTACTCTTGGAAAAATTCTATTGATAAATTGCTAGAAGCCTACCTTTTCGTTAAGGGTCGTCACGGGATCGAAGGATGATATTCTCATCTCTATTTCTTATCCTGAATACCTCGTTTTATCGAGCACTGATCCACTAAAGGGTTATGCCTCCAGTTTGAAGCGCATTTCAGCTATGTGATAAAGCCTGCGCCATACAAGCCGATTGATAGCTACTACCATTGCTGACATAGCAATGGTAGCCACAAGCAATTGATTGGAGTTGCCCGCGTCGCTAGCTCGACTGATGATTGCCCCGAGTCCGATAGTTGACAGCGTCTGGCCTTTGAAATGAAAGTATTCAGCAACGATACTTGCATTCCAAGCTCCACCGGCTGCCGTTATCAGCCCGGTAATGAGATAGGGGAAAATACCAGGCAGGATCAACAGCCGCCAGCGGTCTAATAGTTTGAACCGGAAGATGTGGGCTGCCTCTTTCAGATCATTTGGAATTGCCATTGTACCCGCAACGACGTTAAAAAGTATGTACCACTGAGTCCCAATCAGCATCAGCAACACCGAGCCAATCCCCAGACCACCACCGGCGCTGATTAGTATTAGTAGTATTACTGGAAAGAGCGCTGTGGCTGGTACAGAGGCGGCGATCTGTGTCAGAGGGAGTGCTATACGTGCCAGACGCGGACTCGAACCGATTGCCACACCTGTGGGAATTGTCCAGGCTATACCGATAATCAATGCTAGATTCAAGCGTAGAAAGGTAGCAACGGCGCCTTGGGCTATCTCTTCAAGCTCGGCAATTGTCAGACCTGATATCATCAAGCCGGCACGTATTAGCCCATAGCCGATTGCCAGCAATAGTACTGATGCTATTGCCCGTGTTGTCCAAATCCGCCAGAGAGTGTGCTTGTGAGGCTGGGGTCTATTAGCAGCACGGCGTGCGAAAAATAGGGTTAGGCGTTCGTTCAGAGGCTCAAGGGTTTGACGCTTGAGATACGACAGGACGGTTGATTGACGCAATAGATCGAGTATTGCTGAACGCGGCATCATTGTACTTTCGACCTGCTCAAACTTGAATTTGTCGGCCCAGGATATAATAGGACGCCATATTAGTTGATCGATCAGTACAATGATGCCAATCATTGTGCCGAGTCCCCAAACAATAGCATGGGTGTCACCGGCACTGGCTGCCGTCTGTAAATATGAACCCAGTCCGGGCAGACGAAAGTCGCGCTTGCCGAGCACAAACATTTCACATGCCATTAGAAAAAACCACCCGCCTGCTACTGACATCATTGAATTCCACACCAGCCCGGTTGTTGCATAGGGTAGCTCAATCTGGGTGAGGCGTTGCCACCAACTAAAGCGGTATATGCGTGCCACTTCATGCAGATCACGTGGGATGGTCTTAAGCGACATATAGAAACTAAAGACCATGTTCCAGACTTGACCAGTGAATATAAGCAGTATAGAACCGAGTTCGATACCAAGCTGGCTGTGAGGAAAGAGTGCCACCATAGCCAGCATCACACCGGGCAGGAAGCTAAGTACAGGGATTGATTGTAGTATGTCGAGAAGAGGAATCATTATACGCTCAGCCTTAGCGTTGTATGCAGCTATATAGCCATATACCAGGGTAAAGATTAGGCTTAGTGTATAGGCGATGGCCATGCGCACAAGTGAATAGACGGCATAGGCAGGCAGTGCCGAAGGGCGGCGTGAGATAGAAGCAATGGGTGTAGATGGACTAATCCATGTGCGTGCTACCGTTAAGAGGCCATAGAGCAGTGCCAATCCTGCCCCAAAGATTAATATGTCAATCAAGTGTGGCCACGTGCGATTGTGAATTATGACTTTACCGAGTGTTCTTGGCGGCATGTTTGAGCCCTTATAATATCCTTAATATATAATATTAGGGAATTTAAATTTTTAGTGCGGCTATAACTCGGTTAAAAATATCTGCCCGGTTCCAGCATCGTAGTCGAAAATCTCTGCATAGCGCCCCCAATTGATTGCAGTTTCGAGCTGTCGTCTGGCCTCTTTCTCACTGAAGTGCTCCTCGAGAATATCATAGAAGAAATCGTCGGGGAGTACACGATTTGATTTGGCTCGCAGTGAGTGTTCAATCTGGCGGAGCAAGGGCACGTGCTTGAGCGCTGCCTCACGGAAGAGTATCTTTCGCGTGGGAATATCGGCTTCGACAAAGGCTCGACCTTCAGGTGTAAGCTCCACATCACCCTCATGTAGGCGTATAAAATTGAGCAACGCGGCTGCCTCAATAATCGGCAACAGATCGTCTACTTCCATTGCTAGTTCATCTGCCAGGAGGTAGATATCGCTGCGTCCGTTGTGGTCAAATAGAATCTCGAGAAAGCCGGCTATGCCGCCTGGTCGTGCGTGTGGTAGCATGGGATACTTCTTATCAACATGCTCAGCCGTTGAGGTTGGCGGTAGTTGTTGATCAGTCTGCGGTTGCGTAAGTACCTTGTAGATATAATCAACGAGATCAATGAACTGCTGTGATTGACGCTCACGCGGATGCGCCAGCTGAATCTCGAAGTCAGTGCGGATTCTTGCTGGTTTCCAGCCAAGTACTATAATCCGGTCAGCTAAAGACACTGCCTCCTCGATGTTGTGGGTGACAATAAAGATTGCCTGTGTTGGTATCTTCTTATTGAGCCACAACTCTAGGAGTTCACTGCGTAGGTTCTCTGCTGTCAGGACATCAAGTGCTGAGAAGGGTTCATCCATGAAGAGGACCTCGGGTTCGATCACCAACGCCCTGGCAAAGCCCACTCGTTGTTTCATCCCACCGGAGAGCTCTTTCGGATAGGCTGTCTCAAAGCCGTCTAGACCGACTATATCCAAGATTTTTAATGTGCGCTTACGCCGCTCTATAACGCTTACGCCACGGGCCTTTAGTGGGGCTTCAACATTCTCTAACACTGTAAGCCAAGGGAAGAGGGCAAAGCTTTGAAATACAATAGCGACATTAGGAACCTGACCATCAATTGGGTATCCGTGCCACAGCACCTCACCTGCGGATGGGGGCGCAAGCCCACTCAATATACGCATGAGTGTAGATTTGCCACAACCGGATGGACCAAGTAGGGCGACGATCTGATCGGGGTATATGGCCAGGTTAGTTGGGGCGATAACCTCGATACGGTGTCCGTCCGATTGAGAATAGAACTTCTCCACTGCGCGCGCTTCAATTATTGGCTCGTGTGATTTAGTTATGCACACTTAGGGGATTTTACCTTGGGTGTCAGTCAAGTCAATGAGAAGCTCCACTCACTTACCCAAACCTTTTCCTATTCTAGGGGAAAGGCCGATTGTTGTCCTCTTAACAATCATTTGTAGCATAGTATTATTTAATACCTAGTTTTCTCCTATATTATTCGGGCTATGGATAGATATTACAATTCTTATAGTGCCTATTTAAGAGGAAAATTTGGCTGCCGGGTTCATAAGGTTTCAGTAGACGTTGGATTTACTTGTCCAAATAGAGATGGTACCGTAGCCAATGGAGGATGTGTGTATTGTAACAATGATAGCTTTGTTCCCTCCTATGCTCGATCGCGTATTGCCCTTCACAATCAGATTAAAACCGGAATAGAGTATTTAAAGAAGAGGTTTAGAGCCGAGAAATTTATAATCTATTTTCAAGCCTATACGAATACATATGATAAGACCGAAAAACTCGAAAGAATATATAGAGAGGCGCTTGAATATGACGGTGTAGTAGGCCTTGCTATAGGTACTAGGTCCGACTGTGTGGACGAGGAAAAGATAAAGCTATTTGAGAACCTCTCCAGAGATTGGTTTATAACAGTCGAATACGGGATTGAGTCAATTTACGATAGAACATTGAAACTTATGAATAGAGGGCATGACTATCAATCTGTTCTTAATGCGATTCGTATCACGAAAGATAGGGGAATACATATAGGCGCTCATATAATTGTCGGATTTCCGGGTGAAACCCAGGATGAAATGCTCAGGATGGCTGATGAAATGTCAAATCTGGGCATTGATTTCCTAAAGATTCATAACCTCCATATCGTGAAGAATACACCTCTGGCTAGAATGTATATGAAAGAGCCCTTCCACCTATTTACCTATGAAGAATACCTCGATTTTATTTCGCGTTTTCTCGAGCGCTTATCCCCTAAAATTGTGTTAGAGAGGCTTTTTACGGACACTCCTCAAGACCTTCTTATAGCTCCAATATGGAATAAAACCCACGCTGAAATTCTGCGCGGAATTGATATGGAACTCCAAAGAAAAAACACATACCAGGGGAGATTATTTAAAGGGAACCTCGTTTAGTTTGTAATTTGCTCTTTGGAGAAAGGAATAAATAATACCTTGACTTTGCCTGAGACTCGGGATTAAAACTTCTAATATTATGGAAGAATGGAGATACTGGATTGCGCTAAAGATGGTTCAGGGTGTAGGGGAGGTTTTATTCAGAAACCTCATTTCTGAATTCCATAGTCCTCAAAATGTCTTTAGGGCGCAGATAAATGAAATTGAGAGAGTAGATGGAATCGGCGAGAAGACGGCTCAGGCAATAAAGGGCTTTTCTGACTGGGATAGGGTTGAAGAAGAGATCGAGAAGATTAAAAGGTCGGGTTTTAAATTACTACTCCTTACAGATCCAAACTATCCAAGGAATCTCTTTAATATATATAACCCCCCGCCTTTTCTCTATGTGAAGGGGGAGATTGTCTCTGAAGATAACAATGCGATTGCGATAGTCGGAACAAGGGTTCCCGACAGATATGGGAGATCCGTTACGCAGAGGCTTGCAGAGGAACTCTCTCAAAGAGGCATTACCATCGTAAGCGGAATGGCGCGTGGGATTGATTCTATTGCTCATGCGGGGGCATTAAGAACCGGGGGAAGAACCATTGCCGTTCTGGGATCGGGTTTGGATGTTATTTATCCAATCGAGAATAAAAAACTCTATGAGGAGATTTCTAACAGAGGGGCGGTTGTCTCGGAATTCTCTCTTGGGACCTCTCCAGATTCTATAAACTTTCCAAAAAGAAACCGAATCATAAGTGGTCTTTCTCTCGGAGTTGTTGTGGTTCAGGCCTCTGATAAGAGTGGTTCCCTTATTACAGCCTCTTTTGCACTCGAGCAGAATAGAGAGGTGTTTGCTGTACCGGGAAACATAGAGACCAAACTCAGTCGGGGAACAAACAAATTAATAAAAGAAGGAGCAAAGCTAGTCGAGTCGGTAGAGGATATATTAACCGAGATAGAATTGCTTAGAAGGTTTAAGGAAGATAAATCCGTGTCTGCTAGTACTGTTTCACTCTGCGGTATTTCTCAAGATGAGAAGACAATTTATTCTGTGCTCAGAGATGAGCCCCTTCACATTGATGAAATCACCAAGCTGACCGGAATGAGTCCGGCAAATGTGCTCTCGGTTCTTCTATCCCTGGAACTCAGCGGTTTGATTACTCAGTTTCCGGGAAAGATGTTTCGACTAAAAAGCTATAAATGAGTCGGATTTCTTATAACTTTAGCCTAGTAGCGGGGTATAACTAAAGTCTTATTGACTTTTGGCGCCATTTGCATTTTAATTAGGCATTAGTATTAAGGAATAAATTCTTAACTCGGGGAGAATTAGTTATATGTCGTTTGACATATCAGCGGTTGTTGATGACTTATCCAATGGAAAAGAGTGGTATGCTGTTTATACTAAGAGCCGACATGAGAAGGTAGCAGAAATAAACTTGAAGAATCGAGGCGTTACAACCTTTCTTCCTCTAAGGGAGATTGTATCTAGATGGAAGGACCGTAATAAAACTATAAACGTTCCCCTTTTTCCCTCTTATGTTTTTGTAAATGTAGGCCTTGGAGATATACATAGGGTTATGTATACAAAGGGGGTCTTGAAAGTAGTGGGGTGTAATGGTACCCCTGTGCCTGTGCCCGCTGAGCAAGTGGAGGCCATAAGGACGCTTGTTCAAAGCAAGCTAAAGTATGATCCATATCCTTACCTCGACAGAGGAAGGGAAGTCTTGATAAAAAGTGGTCCTCTACAGGGGGTAATCGGTAGGATTATGGAGAAACGCTCAAAACACAGGTTTGTATTGTCTATAGACCTTATAAAAAAGTCTGTTTCTGTAGAGGTTAATGTTCTTGATATGGAGCCGCTGTAGGGCTGGATGGGGTTGAAAAACAGCGATGATCAACAGCAGTAAATACTTATCTCAAGCTGCTCTGTCTCATCTGTAGTATGAATTGCGACAGGCGGTTGTAAAAAGGGGAAGGAGGGTGATATGGCCATGCAAAATGGAAGCCAATCGAAGAAAAGTGATGGGACCTTACGTGTAGTATTAGCTTGTTATTACCCACTCTTAGTAGAAGGAGTTTGTAAGATACTTGAAAGTGATAAAACCATACAGGTAGTGTCCAAGGTTTCCAATGTACTCGATCTTGTTCAAGTGTGTGAAGGACTCAATTTTGACATTTTGCTTCTTGATATTGATCTGCAGGGTTTAAATCTCTCAAGGATTCTCCAAATACTTAGAAAGAATAAGGCTACTAAGGTAATTCTAATTGTAAATAGCGACTACAATGAAAATATGCTTATAAATGCCATTCGTTCTGGTGTAAGGGGATATTTGCTGAAAAACGCGGATTCCTCTCGGCTTATAAAGGCAGTTAAGGCTGTAAACGACGGGGAGCTATGGGTGGAAAGAAAGATGATGATAAAAGTTTTAGAAGCCTTTTCATCCCCGCGTAGGGGAGCCAAGGGGAGTAAGTCTATATATGATCTCACTGAAACTGAGACGAAGGTTGTAAAATTGGTTTTGAGTGGCTGTAGCAATAAGGATATAGCAAAAAATCTTTTCTTAAGTGAAAAGACTGTGAAATTTCACCTATATAAAATCTTTAAGAAGCTCTCTGTGAAAAATAGGTCTGAACTTATACTCTACGGTTTTCGGAATGGATTTACAGACTAGGTGATTGAGCTGTCGTTTGGTTATATTGACTCTAATGAGGTGAGCTTTGCCAACGGCTGTATCCGATTCAGAGAGCCTGCCTGTATTCTGATTTTTTTCTAGAGTAGACCATTGTTCATCTAATATGGACTAAAGTTATACGTTAGGTAATAAATAGGGCTTTTTTATTTCAATTAATCATTCTAAAGTCCTATTGAATTTAGTCTCTAGGGCACATATAAATATCATCTAAACTACCAATGTGCAACTCACTTTTTTATGTAAGTGAGTTGCGGAAGCATACCCAATGGGGATTTATAAATGTCTTGGCTAGGGATTAATACTTGTTTTCCGCTCTATATGAATAAATTGGAGTACGTAATTAGCACGGAGAAATAACTCAGTTCTCTACTCAGATTATTATATGGGTCCCAAAGAAGAATAAGTTTAGTCCCTTACATCTTATAATACAATGTCAGGGGTACACAAATGACAGAAAAGATAAAATTAATAGTAGCCTGTGAGTATGCTCTCTATATAGCTGCTATATCTAGAGTGCTGGCCTCTGAAAGAGATATTGAGATTGTAGCTGAGGCTTCTAAGGCAGCGGAGGTGAAAAGAGTTATAAGAAGGACTAAAGCCGATCTTATTTTGCTTGATATGGATATAGCTAATCTCAACCCTTTAGAGGTTCTGAGTCTAGTAAGGAAAAAGAATCCCAATTTAGGGGTACTCTTATTTATAATGAGAGATTATGATGAAGAGAGGATAAAGAGGGCGATCTGTGCAGGGGCACTAGGATACATTCTAAAGAACGCAAACGCTGGGGAGTTAATAAAATCAATAAGGGCATTGGTACAGGGAGAGGTATGGATACCGAGAAAGATGATGGCCAAAGTCATCTCGAATTTCTCCTCTTTTCAGTGAGGATTTTAGAGAGAAAAATTCCAAATAATGGCTGTATTATTTATATTTAGATACTAAGGTGATAGGTAACCAGTGCCTCAGACCTAAATTGTGATTACATAAATCTGGAGGTAGGAAGTAGATGTGTGGAATAGTAGGATACATTGGAGAACGTATGGCAGTGCCAATACTAATAGATGGACTGAGGAGACTAGAGTATAGGGGGTATGATTCCTCTGGCATAGCGTTTTATGAGGATGGTCAGATCATACTGAAGAAGGCCGTTGGCAAGTTATCGAATCTCGAGAATATCTTAAATGGTAGGATATATACAAGCCACATAGGAATAGGTCATACCAGATGGGCTACGCATGGAAAACCATGTGAGATAAATGCCCATCCCCATGGAGACTGTCATGGAAGAGTAATGGTTGTGCATAATGGTATTATTGAGAACTATCTTTCACTTAAGCGGATGCTTACCTCTGAAGGCCACGTATTTCAATCGGAGACAGACACTGAGGTCATATCACATCTAATTGAGAGATACTCAGCAGACGGAGACCTTGTGGGGGCAGTAAGAAGAGCCCTTTGTGAGATAGAGGGGACATTTGCAATAGGTGTAATAAGCTCTGATTCACCAAATATGATAGTGGCTGCAAGAAGGGGAAGTCCACTGATTGTGGGAAGGGGCAAAGGGGAGTATTTTCTTGCCTCGGATGTGCCTGCAATACTGGGATACACGAAGAACGCTATATATGTAAGCGACAATGAGATGGTCGTCTTAAATGGTAATGGAATAGAGGTAATGGGTATTGATGACGGATGTTCTAGGTGTAAAACAGTACACCAGATACCGTGGAGTGCTGAAGTGGCAGAGAAAAACGGTTATCCCCATTTTATGCTAAAGGAGATTCATGAACAGCCCCAATCTGTAAAGAACACCTATTCTGGAAGAACTGCTCTTGATGGAGACGAAATGTATTGGGAGGAGATAAATCTCTCACAGGAGCGTATAAGGGACATATCTAGGATATACATAGTCTCATGTGGCACCTCCTGGCACGCGTCTTTGGTAGGCAAGTATATAATAGAATCTCTGGCACATATTCCAGTGGAGGTAGATTTAGCATCGGAATTCAGATACAGAGATACTATAATAGATAAAAATACACTCACAATAGGCATTACACAGTCCGGAGAGACAGCAGATACACTTGGGGCAATAAAGAAGGCTAAAGAGTGCGGTTCGGCAGTTCTTGTGGTATGTAATGTCGTAGGTAGCAGCGCAACGAGAGAGGCAGATGTGGTTATCTACACCCATGCTGGACCAGAGATAGGAGTAGCCTCTACAAAGGCGTTTACGTCTCAGTTAGTCATACTCTACTTGCTTGGTATATATATGGGAAGGATTAGGGGAACAGTCTCACCTACGGCAGTACATAATATGATGACTGAGCTAGGCACTATTCCTACAAAGGTTGAGGATATACTCAAAAGAGAAGGCGAGGTCGAGAGTATTGCGAATCTATTCTGGGACAGGAAGGGCTTTCTATTTCTTGGCAGGGGTATTACATATCCAATAGCACTTGAAGGGGCACTAAAACTAAAAGAGATCTCATATATTCATGCACAGGGCTATGCAGCAGGGGAGATGAAGCATGGGCCTATTGCCCTTGTAGATAGAGACATAGTGGTAGTTTGTCTTATTCCTGACAACCACCTAAGGGAGAAAATGCTGGGTAATATTGAAGAGGTGAGGGCAAGAGATGGGGTGGTGATATCTATTGCTACAGAAGGGGATGAAGAGATAAGAGATAAATCAGACCATGTATTCTATGTGCCAAGAACTGAGGAGTTTCTCTCTCCTATTCTCTTTACAGTTCCTCTGCAACTTCTTGCATATCACATTGCGAAGAAGAGAGGTTGTGATATAGATCAGCCCAGAAATCTGGCAAAAAGTGTTACGGTTGAGTAGTAGATTAGGAGGATAAAAGATGAACATAGGTATAATTGGGACGGGTTATGTGGGACTTGTTACAGGGGCGTGTCTATCGGAGACAGGAAATAATGTGATATGTATGGATATTGATGAGGTAAAGATTGAGAATCTAAGACAGTCAAAGCCTCTGATCTATGAGCCTGGACTCAAGGAACTCATTGAGAGAAATATAAAAGAGGGCAGACTTCATTTTACGACTGATCTATCAGAGGTGGTAAGGAACTCATTCATAATATTCATTGCTGTACCTACTCCGCCGAGCGAAGATGGATCGGCCGATATTAGTGCCGTGCTCGATGTAGCAAGGGAAATAGGAGAGTGTCTTGAGGACTATAGAATTATAGTTACAAAGAGCACGGTTCCGGTGGGTACAACAGAGATGGTAAGAGATGTCATAAGGCAGATTACGGATGTGGAGTTTGATGTAGCATCGTGCCCGGAGTTCCTTAAAGAGGGATCTGCTGTAGAGGATTTTATGAAGCCGGATAGGGTTGTAATTGGAGCAGATAAGGCATCAGTTGCAGGGATCCTCAAGGAGATGTATTCTCCTTTTGTAAGGACGAGTAATCCTGTAATAGTAGTGGGGATAAGGTCTGCAGAGCTAGCCAAGTATGCTGCAAATGCGATGCTCGCGACGAGGATATCATTCATGAATGAGATGGCGAACTTATGTGAGATTGTAGGAGCAGATGTATCAGATATAAGAGTGATACTCGGGTCAGACAGTAGGATCGGGAGATCTTTTCTTTTTCCAGGTATAGGCTACGGAGGGTCATGCTTTCCAAAGGATGTAAAGGCGCTTGTAAAAACAGGTGAGAAATTGGATTACGAGCTTAAAATATGCAAGGCAACAGATGAAGTGAATATGATGCAAAAAGAGGTGTTCTGGAGAAAGATAAAAGGGTACTTTAGGGGGGATCTGACGGACAAAAGGTTTGGGGTATGGGGATTGTCGTTTAAGGCTAAAACAGATGATCTCAGAGAAGCACCTTCTTTGTTTGTAATAGATAGGTTGTTATCAAATGGAGCCAGCGTATGTGTGCATGATCCAGTGTCAATGGAGAATGCAAGAAAGATTCTAGGGGATAGGGTAGAATATGCACAGTCAAATTATGATGCATGCTCTGGGGCAGATGCATTAGTAATACACACTGAGTGGAATGAGTATAGGCAACCTGATTTTGATAGGATGAGGAAGATTATGAAATCCCCTGTGATATTTGACGGAAGAAATCTATACAATCCAAAGAGATTAAGGGACATAGGGTTTAAATACCTGGGTGTGGGGATTGGGAATTTTAATTTTGAAAGATAGATCTGAGTCAAGGGGTTGGATTTTCTTAACTAATATTGAATTTGAGATCATATCTGATGATTGGCTATTGTAATAAAGATAAGGGTTTTCTACTGACTTTTTGATAATTTAGTCCATGTTACCACAGATCCATCAAGGGAAGAAATTAATTCCCCTATCACCAGCGCTTTTGTTATCCCTATCTGCTATTACCCTTTTACTAATTGGCTTTGGTCTAGGTCATCACCAGGATGAGTATTTTTATCTGTTTTCGGTACTCCATCACTCTACAGGTGAACTGATGAAACTAGAGGTTGGTCTTGCTAGTGGAATATTCCCCGAGGGCTATGGCATATTTCCAGAGGGATTTTTTGCAGCAAAGATCGGACTAGTCGTTATCCTGCGTTTTCTTGTTCAACTCTTAGGCAGTGGACTCTGGTCTCTTCTAATCATTCAGTTCATATTTGCTGTGATGTTAGTAGGATTTGTAGTTGCAAGCTATGTGTTGCTTCGGGAAATTTTTGAACAGAGAGAGGCGCCTTATATTACTGTTGTGCTAATGTTCCAGCCAATTTCTGTTTACCTTAGTTACAAAGTTCTCTCTGAGGTGCCCAGCTTACTATTTACTACTCTTGGATGTTGGGCATTTCTGAGGAGTTTTCAGAGTTTTAATAGATGGCGGTTGGGAGGGTTTATAGTTCTTGCTGCAATAGGCTTATTATTAGGAGTTCTTTGCCGCTTTACTTCCTTTCTCTTTTTCGCAGGCTTGGTTCTAGGGCTCTTTGTTCTTAGAAATGGACTATATAGCTGGACAAAGGTTTTTATACGGGCGAGTCTCGTTTTTGTCTGCCTAATTGTAATGATGGTTGCCTTTTATAAGCTTATTGGTCTATCATACCACGGACTCATGGCAATCACTATGGGTGTCGTGGAGCGTAGAGAAAGTCTAGGTGTAAAGCTTTATGAGCTTATGATGTCAGTTCAGCTTTTTCTACCGGCTCTGGTCCTTGCTATATGGCCGCCCTGGAGTTCTAGAACTGGGTTGGTGCTTGTATGGGTTGGCGTTTGTACCCTGCCCTTTATTCTTGGATTGCGGCATTTTGAGCCTCGCTATTTTTATACAGCACTCGTGCCACTCTCGGTTCTAACCTACTTGGGATTGCAGAGATTTACCGCAATACTCTCACGGTACAGAATAAACTTGGTTTTTCTTTTAATCATCTTGGTACTTGGAAATCGGCTGTTCTTTGCCCCCCTTGTTCCCTATGAGATTGATCAAAACCAGTACTTGAAGATTATGGCCGGACTCATACAACGTTATCCAAATGCCACCTACCTCATTCCATGGCTTTCAGATTATAGCTTTCTCAGATTTGCATTTCCGAAGCAGGATATCAAGCTGTCTTGGAGCAAGGGGAGAGCCGAAGGCGAGGAAATTTTTCCAAATAAATCATTTCGTCACTGGGTTGGTGAGAAAAACTATGTGGATTCTCTTGAATTACTTAATCAGCTACCTCGACCGTGGATTTATATTGGCTGGACATATAATCCTGCAGTCCTCAATCTGAAGAAGAGATTACGGTGGTTTGGAGTAGATTACCTGAAAGAAATTGAGCAGCAAGAGGGATTGCAAGATCATATTACTCTGAGCTGGATATGGTCTGATCCAGACCTTAAGCTCAAACAAATAGCCCAGCTCGGATTATATAAGGCATTTGAAATTCAACAAGAGCATGAGGCGTCGCTATCTCCTGTAGGGAGCCACTAAAAGGTAGCTTCACATAAATCCGTGATTTAAATAAACTTCTGCTCGACTTACAAGACATGAATTGGTATTATTAATGCCTATCTCAAGAAGTGAGAATATGTGATTAATTTAGCTTTACGGAATTATGGTTTATACAGAAACGGCTGATATTGAAACATCATCGGACGATTATGCACAGCGATTCTCAGGGGAAGTAGGTTTATGGTTTTTAAAAGTCCAAGAGGAAGCGGCCTTAAAGATGATGTCTCCTTGGCCAGGTGCAACCATTTTGGATGTTGGTGGAGGGCACGGGCAATTAACGGGTTCACTCGTTGATAATGGATATAGGGTCTCGGTACTCGGAAGCGCCGAGGTGTGTAAAAAGAGGATTCAGGAATTTATTGATAGGGGATTATGTGAGTTTACAACTGGAAATATAATTGAACTTCCTTATCCGGATAAGGCATTTGATATAGTAATCAGCTTTCGACTTCTGCCACATGTGACAAAGTGGAAACAACTTATAAGGGAGTTGACACGGGTTGCACGCAAGGCTGTTATTGTTGATTATCCATCCAAACAGAGTATTAATTGTATTTCATCGCCTTTTTTTAGGCTCAAAAAGAGATTAGAGGGCAACACTAGACCATTTACTTTATTCAGTGAATCTGAGTTAATGGAGGTTTTTAAACTATACGGTTTTGTCTATGCCGAGCGATATGCAGAGTTTTTTCTACCTATGGTGCTTCATCGTGTTTTAAAATCAATCTATTTTTCCTCATTTACTGAAAAAATCTGCCGCCTCTTAGGATTGACACGGGTTTTTGGCTCTCCAGTTGTTTTAAAGGTGATTCGAGGAGATTTGAAGCTCTGATGAATATTTTATTTCTAGCTCCCCATCCCTTTTATCAAGATCGCGGAACGCCGATTGCTGTAGATTTGCTCCTGAGGACCCTATGCGAGCGGGGATATAAGATTGATTTAGTTACTTATCACGAAGGGAGGACAATTCAGTACAATAGTGTAAATATTCATCGGATCTTTAATATACCTTTTGTCCGAAACATTCGCCCGGGTTTTTCTTGGAAAAAAGTGATCTGTGACTTTTTTATGTTCTTTAAGGTTTTTTCGCTTGCATTGAGAAAGCCTTATCAGGTCATCCACGCGGTGGAGGAGTCTGTCTTTATAGCGCTGTTTTTAAAATTCCTGTTCAAAATTCCCTACATTTACGATATGGATTCGTCTCTTTCTCAACAAATAGTTGAAAAGTATCCAGCATGGGCTTTTCTCAGTCCGCTGCTAGAGTTTTTTGAAAAGATTGCTGTAAAGAGAAGTGAAGTAGTCATTACAGTATGCGATTCTCTTACAGGGTTTGTAGGAAAATATAATCCAAAGAGGCTTGTAACATTGCGTGACGTTTCTTTACTAGGTGATGTAGAGGAAGAAAATCAAAACTGTCTAAAAAGGGAACTCGGAATAGACAATAATCTCATTGTTATGTATGTTGGGAATCTAGAGGTATATCAGGGAATTGATCTGCTCATTGAGAGCTTTGCCTTAGCATTAAAGGAAATGGATAAAGCGGATCTCGTTGTAATTGGCGGAGCGCCGTCAGATATAGAGAAATATAAGAGTAAGAGCTCCGTACTGGGTATAGGAGACAGAGTCCACTTTCTTGGTCCAAGGCCTGTAGGGGTCTTAACTAATTACCTTTCTCAGGCTGATATTCTAGTATCCCCAAGGATTAAGGGGGGAAATACCCCTATGAAGCTCTACTCCTACCTTCATTCCGGAAAAGCAGTTTTGGCGACTGATCTGCCGACTCATACACAGATACTCGATAGGAGTGTTGCCATGCTTTCGGCTCCTATCCCAACGGAGTTCTCAAAGGGGATGTTAAGCCTAATGCAAAATAGTGCTCTGAGACTACAGTTGGGGAGGGCTGGGAAAAAGCTCATAGAAGAAAAATACAGTTATGAGTCTTTTAAAAGAGAGTTCAATAGCCTTTACGATTGGCTAGAGGCAAGGCTTGTAAGAGAAGATACAGCTGTGTGAGCCAATTAGGGAATGAAGAGAGATATAGCTCAATTATCAGGGAAAGTTTATGATGCCCTTATCATCGGTGGAGGGATTTACGGTGCTTGGGCTGCATGGGATGCGG
Source organism: uncultured Spirochaetia bacterium (assembly GCA_964389705.1). Taxonomy (GTDB): domain Bacteria; phylum Desulfobacterota_D; class UBA1144; order Nemesobacterales; family CSP1-2; genus PSLL01. The sequence goes on along the minus strand of CAYMEO010000005.1, from coordinate 5,316 downwards.
CTTTGAGGGGTTTGTCTGTAGCCCTTGTAGATAGAAGAGATTTTGGTTCTGCCACCTCTTCCAATACGATGAAGATAATACACGGGGGCCTTAGGTATCTACAGCAAGCCGACTTTGGTCGTATGCGTGAGTCAATTCGTGAAAGAAAGATAATGATGAAAGTTGCTCCATATCTTATACATCCTCTCCCTTTTTTAATGCCTACATATGGGCACCTTATGAAGGGTAAGGAGATAATGTCCATAGCCCTTATGATAAATGATATAGTTGGCTTTGATCGAAATTGGCTGAGTGATCCGCAGAAGCACCTCCCCGGGGGGCTGGTTATCTCTAGAGATCAATGTCTAAGGCTCCTTCCAGGTATCAATCAAAAGGAACTCACCGGAGGTGCAATCTGGTATGATTGTCAGGTGTATAACTCAGAGCGAATGATCCTCTCTGTTCTTCGGTCGGCTGAAAAGGCACAGGCCGTTATTGCCAATTACGTAGAGGTAACCGGATTTCTCCGATGTGGGAACCGCGTGATAGGAGTAAAAGCCAGGGATGTGCTTACCGGTGATGAGATAGATATTCGTGCTAGAGTTGTTGTAAATACAACTGGGCCATGGGTGAATGAGGTTCTGCGTGTCCTAAATGGCAACTATAGTGTTCCTAGGATTCTTCTTTCAAAAGCAATAAACATTGTTGTAAACCGCCGATTAATACCGGAATATGCCGTTGGAGTATCAAGCCCATTTGAATTCAAAAATGGAGACGGCATTGTGAATAAGGGTTTCCGCCTTTTATTTATAGTGCCTTGGCATGAGTATTCTTTGATTGGAACCACTTATGTTCCTTTTGATGACAGCCCAAATAATCTTAGTATAACCGAAGGAGACATACAGAATTTTATATATGAAATCAACAGAGCCTACCCGGCTGCCTCTCTTAAGCGAGATGACATTTCCTTTTTTCATTGTGGCCTTCTTCCTATGGATGGTGTCAGGGGTGGCGAAGTTAGACTCACTAGGAAGTATCAAATCTGGGATCATACAAAGTTTGACGGGACTGAAGGATTGATTTCTGTTATTGGTGTGAAATATACAACCGCAAGGGCCGTTGCCGAGAAGGCTATTGATCTGGTATTTAAAAAGCTTGGAAAGAGGTCGCCTATGTGTTTAACGAATGTAACTCCGATCTATGGGGGGTATATTGAGCAATTTAGTGATTTTTTGACTCAAGAAACAGGAAAAAGGGAGAGAGAACTAGATAGGGATGTCATAAGACATCTAATCTATAACTATGGCTCGGAATATCATAGAGTGTTGAAGTATATTAATGACAATGCCGATTGGAAACAGACCTTGGATGCATCATCGCGTGTAATTAAAGCAGAGGTTATTTATGGAATTCGTGAGGAGATGGCACAGAAGCTAACCGATGTAGTCTTTAGACGCACTGAGCTTGGTTCAGGCGGTAATCCTGGAGATACAGCCTTGAAAACCTGTGCCGATATTATAGCAAAAGAGCTCGGTTGGAATGAATATAGGATTCAGAGTGAGATAGAGGAAGTAAAGGCTGCCTTTTCTACCTTGACTTGAAGATAATGGACACTTTGGTGGAGAACTGGCCAGTTGCCCTTTTCAATAAGTCTGTTCTCAAACAGAGAAAACTAAAAGAAATTACAACTCTGTTGGGCAAAACGGACTCCTTAGTTTGTTTAGACATTGGATCAGATAACGGGGTGATAAGTTATCTGCTAAGACAAAGGGGCGGTTTTTGGAAAAGCGCTGATCTGGATGAAAATGCCGTTTTTTCCATACGTGAGTTGGTAAAGTCGGATGTATTCCAAATCAACGGCCTTCAAACTCCTTTTGAAGATAATGAATTTGACAGGGTTGTTATTGTTGATTTTCTTGAGCACATTGCTACAGACAGAGAATTTATAGATGAGCTATTTAGAATAATGAAGCCCGGTGGGGAGCTGATTATTAACGTCCCGCATATTAAGAATAGCCTGCTTAGGCAATTTCGCCTAAGCATAGGACAAACAGATGAGAGACATGGGCATTTACGTCCGGGATATACAATAGAGGAGATTAATTCGCTCTTAGGTAGTAGATTTACTCTGATCGCATATAAGACATACTCCAAATTTTTCTCTGAATTCATTGATACACTTATTACTTTCGGATATGGAATACTTAAAGGCTCGAAACACGATGGGTTTAAAAAAGGTGTTTTTGTTACTGGAAGTGATATAGACAGGTACAAAAGGCTTTTTAAGGTTTATTCACTAATCTATCCTATAGTTTGGTTTTTTTCCAAGCTGGATTCGCTCCTTTTTTTCCAGAGTGGATATATGTTAATTTTGAAGTCTAGAGTTAATAAGTGATTCCATGGATTTTACTAGGAGGGAAAGATGAGGGTTTTGGTTACAGGTGGAACAGGGTTTACTGGAAGTGCATTAGTAAAAAGGCTATTAAATGAGGGGCATGAGGTAATAGCATTGGACTATAAAGAGGGGATCCAATTTGATAGTCTTCGCTCTATGGGTGCAAAGACATTTATAGGTACGGTTACGGATAAAAAGATAGTTGAGCGGTGTATGGAGGGTGTAGACATAGTATTTCATCTGGCGGCTGCATTTCGTGAGTTGAATGTTCCCGATGGGTATTATTACGATGTAAATGTCAATGGGACACGTAATGTATTAGATGCAGCGTATATAAATGGGGTAAAAAAATTCATATATTGCAGCACCTGTGGGGTTCATGGAAATATTGAAAACCCTCCGGCAAATGAAGATGCGCCAATTGCTCCGGCTGATTACTATCAAAGGACAAAGTATGAAGCAGAACCTATTGTGAAGGGATATGCAAATAAGGGGATGAAGACTGTGATCTTACGTCCGGCGGCCATATACGGTCCGGGTGATCCGGAGAGGTTCTTTATGATCTTTAAAAGGGTGGCCAAGGGCTCTTTTCCTATGTTCGGAAGCGGAGATACCCTTTATCACCCTCTATATATTGATAATCTCATTGATGCGTTCATGATTTGTATGGAGCCGGATAAGGGGAACGGTAGGGAGTATCTGATTGCCGATGAAGAATACTTTCCTATAAAAGAGATAGTAAAAAAGGTCGGTGAGGCTTTGGATATTCCTGTTAAAATAAACTACTACCCTGTGATGCCCATTGTTATTGCTGGCCATATTGTCGAAAAAGTATGTAAGCCACTGGGAATTGCCCCTCCTATTTTTCCTAGAAGGGTTGATTGGTACAGACAAAATAGGGCTTTTGATATTACCAGGGCAAAAAAGGAGTTAGGATACATTCCTAAAATAGGACTAGACGAGGGCCTAAGAAGGACTGGGCAGTGGTACAAAGAGATGGGGTACTTATAGAATATGAGTGCGTTAACCCATTAATGGAGTAAATTATGTGTGGAATAGCCGGTATTGTATCCGAATGTCCCGATCTATTTGAGGCTCTACCAAGGATGGTGTCATTACTTGCCCATCGTGGTCCGGATGATGAAGGGATAGAATATCTCAATGGCGCAGCCTTAGGACACCGTAGATTAAGCATCATTGATCTGACAGGAGGGCATCAGCCTATGTTTAATGCCTCTAGATCTCTGGCTATTGTTTTTAACGGTGAGATCTATAACTATCCTTCTCTAAAGAAACAAATGGAGGCCGAGGGTAGGTGTTTTCAAACACGTTCGGATACGGAGGTAATTCTCCATTTATATGAAAAATACGGTGAGGACTGTGTAAAGTATCTAGATGGAATGTTTGCTTTTGCAATATGGGATATAAGAAGGAAGAGGCTAGTTCTGGCTAGGGATCACATAGGTCAAAAACCTATCTTTTTCTGTGAACTACCAAAGGGGCTTGCATTCGCCTCAGAAGTTAAAAGCCTCTTAGCGAGTGATTTTGTAAAACGAGAAACTGACTTAGAAGCGCTTTATCATTACATCTCCTTAAGGTTCATCCCTGATCAGTTCACGCTATTTAAGGGTATAAGAAAGCTTCCTGCGGCTCATCGTCTTATATATGAAAATGGCAGAATAAGGATAGAGCGTTATTGGGATTTTTCCTGTCTTGATAAGATAAATGGAACAGAAGATGAAATTACGGATCAGCTAGACCATATACTTTCCCAAACTGTAGCGGATCATATGCTGAGTGATGTGCCCATAGGCTGTTTCTTAAGCGGAGGGATTGACTCTAGTTTAATTACTGCTATGGCAGCGAAGCGATCTAAGGAGCCTATTTCTACTTTTTCTATAGGTGTTAGGGAGGAAGATTTTAATGAACTTCCCTTTGCAAAACTTGTGGCAGAGCAATACAAAACCAAACACCATGAACAGGTAGTTCAGGCGGATTTGGTTCATCTAGTGCCTAAGATGATCTGGCATTTAGATGAACCTTCGGATCCATTTGGGGTGGGTGTATATCTGGTTTCAGAGTTGGCATCAAAGTATGTAAAAGTCGCTCTTAGTGGGGATGGAGGAGATGAGCTTTTTGCAGGTTATGACCGTTTCTCTGGCAATCGTCTTGCAGATTTCTATTGCGTAATTCCAAGGTTTTTGCGAAAGTCCCTATTTAAGAAGATAATAAATAAGGTCCCCGAGAGCTTTGCATATAAGAGTTTTTCTCAAAAGCTGCGCTGGCTGAATGAAATGTCTCTACTGGATTATGGCGATCGTTATGCCGAGAGCATGAGTTTTTTGAGATATACTGAAGAAGCCAAATCACAACTGCTTACCGATTTGGTAAAGAGAGAGTTGGGTTATATAGATTCTAAAGAGAAGATATTAGTTCACTTTAATTCCCATAATGTAGATGAGTTAGTTGATCGAATGCTTTACACTGACCTTATGACACGCATGCCCGACCATCTTCTGACAATTGTAGATAGAATGGCCATGGCACACGGGCTTGAGGTAAGGGCCCCTCTTTTAGAGCATAAGATGGTTGAATTTGCTGCTAGAATCCCGGCCCACTTAAAACTCAATGGAGCTAAACTAAAATATATTCTGCGAAAAGTCGCTTCGAAATATATCCATCCCAGTCTGATCTCTAGAAGAAAGCAGGGTTTTGGTTTTCCACTTGCGTATTGGATGAGGGATGAGCTCAAAGCATTTTTAAGACAGATTGTAAAGGAGTCGCGTTTCATTGGAAGTCAAATCTTCAATCATGAATACGTTCATAATATGATAGAGGAGCACATTAATGGTAAGAGAGACCATAATTTTAGGATATGGATATTTATGAACTTAGAAATATGGTATCGCATATTTATTGAGCAGCAAGCGCTTGAGGACATA